>JBDTJK010000165.1:0-7571 GCA_039935875.1 Casimicrobiaceae bacterium | reverse complement strand
CGTTGCGATCGCCTGTCACCGGACGATTCGTGGGTCGGATTACGCTGGCACGCTACGGCGCAGCGCAGAACGCGACGCCGATGCCATTGCCTTCCGCCACCCAGCCTGCGGCGATCATCTGCGCGCGGACGGCGAAGTCGGTGGTGAAGCGGTGGTTTGGCGCGCCACCCATGCCGTTGTTGTAGACGCGATAGACGGGCACCGCACCCGCGGCGCAGCTGCCGTCGGTCGCGGGCAGCAGCGCGTTGAACAACGCGGAGTATTCGAGCTGCCAGTCCGGGAACGCGGCGAGCGTCTGCTCGCATCCGAGGCCGTGCAACGCATAGAAATGCGAGCTCCTGGGCGCGAACGAGTCATTGAAGAAGCGGCAGACGGCGGCGCTTGCCGCAGGTGCGCCCGTGATGGCGTAGGCGTTGAATGAGCGTCCGGTTCGTACCCAGTCAGCGCATGGAGGCTGCCGCGCGTCGCACAGCGCGATCTCGCTCGCCACCGGCGTCATGAAATAGTGATCGAACGCAGCGTCGTAGTACTCGACGACGCTGACGATCGCAGGCAGCGTGGCGCGAATCCCGATGCCTCCCAGCGGCAGGATGGCGAGCGCCGCAAGCTGTGGCGAATCGATCGCGATGTCGGCCTCGCGTCCGCCCGTGGCGGTCGGCACGAAGTACAGAGACAACAGGCACGAATCGCCGGCAGCGATCGTGCCGCCCACCGTGCACGTCTGCTGCAATCCGAGGAAGTCGTACGCATCCGCGCCGCCGAGCACGATGTTGCTCAGCGTCAGCGCAGCAGGGCCGGCGTTGTGCACCGCGATCGACATCGCTGGCGACTGTGTGTCCACCTGCTGCGGGCCGAACATCGCGCTTGACGGCAGGAACGCGATCGATGCGGTGCCCGCACGCGAATCGACGCCGCGACCATAAAATGCAAGCAGCGGCTTGGTGCCGGACGCCGAGTTGCCGAGCCACACGCCACCCGACGTCTGCCCGCTGGCCATCGGGGCAAACATGACGTTGACCGCGCAGGTACTGGCAGGGGCCAGCGTCATGCCGGTTGCACAGTCGGTCGTCACGCTGAATGCGGGGCCGGTCTGCGGGTGCACGCTGACGTCGCTGAACGTATAGGGTTGGTCGCCGCAGTTGCCGACGGTGGCGGTGGCGCTCGCACTGCTCCCCACCGCCACGTCGCCGAAGCTGAACACGCTGGTGCTGGTGCAGAAGCGCGCCGCAGCATGCGCCGGCGGGGCATGCGGGCTGCTGGCGGCGAGCACGACTACGGCGACAAGTCTTGCAAGCGAATAACGGCCGAGCGCGAGCACGCGGGTTCCCTGTGCGGTGGATTCGGAGTCGCCATCTTGCGCCCTGGCAATCGCGCCCGACGCATGCGACAAACGATTGTGCATGCCGGCACCTCGCGGCGGTTGCCATGCATGCAACAGCACGCAATGACGGGCGGCTGATTGCACGCGCGAGCCGCGACACGCCAGGTCGCGCGCAGCGCAGTGGGTCGGCTACGGTCTGCGGTTCATCCTGCGCCATGTGCCGGCAAACCCCTGCCGTCACGCCTCCTGCGGCGCGCTTGGTACCACGTACTGGCATTGTCCAGGTACAGGTAGATGACCGGCGTGGTGAACAGCGTCAGCACCTGTGACACGGCAAGGCCGCCCACCATCGCAAAGCCCAGCGGACGCCGCAGTTCCGAGCCGGTGCCATGCCCGAGCATCAGCGGCAGGCCCGCGAGGATCGCGCACATCGTCGTCATTATGATTGGGCGAAAGCGCAACATGCAGGCTTCGAAGATCGAGTCTTCGGCCGACATCTTCTGTTCGCGCTCCGCCTTCAGCGCGAAGTCGACCATCATGATCCCGTTCTTCTTGACGATGCCAATCAACAGGATGATGCCGATCAGCGCGATGATGCTCAAGTCGTAGCCGAACACCCACAGGATCACCAGCGCACCGACGCCGGCGGATGGCAGCGTCGACAGGATCGTCAGCGGATGGATGTAGCTCTCGTACAACAGGCCCAGCACGATGTAGACGGCCAGCAGCGCCGCAGCGATCAGGTAGGGCTGCGACGCCAGCGAGCTCTGGAACGCCTGTGCCGTTCCCTGGAACGTGCCGGAGAGCGCGGCAGGCGCAGCCATCGTCTTCATCAATGCCTGCACCGCGTCGACCGCGTCGCCGAGTGCGGCGCCTGGCGCGAGGTTGAACGAAATCGTGATCGCCGGGAACTGCCCCTGGTGGCTGATCGACAGGAAGTTCGTCCCGGTATTGTCGATCTTCACGAATGTCGACACCGGGATCGCCTTGCCCAGTGTCGGCGACTTCACGTAGATGTTGTCCAGCACCTTCGGGTCCTTCTGCAATTGCGGCGACACCTCGAGCACGACGTGATAGGTGTTGAGCTGGGTGAAATACTGCGCGATCTGGCGCTGTCCGATCGCGTCGTAGATCGTGCCGTCGATCAGCGTCGGCGAGATGCCGAAGCTCGATGCGCGGTCGCGGTCGATCGTCAGGTTGAGCGCGGCGGCGTTGGTCTGCTGGTCCGACACCACGTCGGTCACCTGCGGCAACTTGCGCATGCGATCGACGATGTTCGGCGCCCACCGGCCGAGCTCGCCGATATCGGCGTCAGTCAGCGTGTACTGGTATTGCGTGCGCGCGAGACGGCCGCCGACGTTGATGTCCTGCGACGCCTGCATGTACAGGTTGACGCCTTCCAGTGCCGCGAGCTTGCGCCGCAGTCTCGCGATGACCACTTCGGCCGTATCGTCGCCGCGCTTCGCGCGATCGGCGAGCGTGATGAAGAAATTGGTCGTGTTGAGCGCGTTGCCGCCTAGGTGGAACCCGACGGACGCGACGGCAGGATCCTTGCGCACGATGTCGCCCACCGCCATCGCCCGCTTGCTCATCGCCGCGAACGAGCTGTCCTGCGCGGCTTCGGCGATACCAGTAATGAAGCCGGTGTCCTGCTGCGGGAAGAAGCCCTTGGGGATGAACACATACAGCATCACCGTGGCGACCACCGTGGCGAAGAACACCATCAGCGTGATGAAGCGATGGCGCAGCACCACGTGCAGCGCACGCTCGTAGCGCGAGTGCAACGCGCCGAAGCCGCGCTCGAACAGCATGAACAGCTTGCCGTGGCGCTCGGCGGATTCGTGCTTGCGCAGGAAGCGCGAGCACAGCATCGGCGTCAGCGTCAGCGACACCAGCACCGAAACGCCGATCATCACCGTCACCGTCACGGCGAACTCGCGGAACACGCGGCCGATGATGCCGCCCATCAGCAGCAATGGGATGAACACTGCTACCAGCGATACCGAGATCGACACGATGGTGAACGCGATCTCGCGCGATCCGGTGAGCGCCGCTTGCATCGGCGCCATCCCGGCCTCGACGTGCCGATAGATGTTCTCCAGCATGACGATCGCGTCGTCGACGACGAAGCCGACGGCCACAGTCAGCGCCATCAGCGACAGGTTGTCGAGGCTGAATCCGAGCACGTACATGCAGCCGGCGGTGCCCATGATCGCCAGCGGCACCGTAATCGCAGGGATCAGCGTTGCCGGCACGTTGCGCAGGAACACGAAGATCACGCCGACGACCAGGAATCCGGTAAGGATCAGCGTGAACTCGACCTCCTTGACCGACGCGCGGATTGTCTGCGTGCGATCCGACAGCACGTTGATGTCGATCGCCTGCGGAATCGATTTGCGCAATCGCGGCAACGCCTTCAGCACGCGATCGACTGTCTGGATCACGTTGGCGCCCGGTTGCTTGAACACCACCAGCAGCACCGTGCGCCGCTGGCCGATCGTCGACCCGGGATCCGCACCGGCACCGTCGTAGGCCCACGCGGCGACCTTCATGTCCTCGGCCCCGTCCACCGCACGGCCAATGTCGCGCACGCGCACCGGCGCCCCATTCTTGTACGCAACGATCACGTCATTCCATTCCTTCGACGTCTGCAGCTGGTCGTTGTCGTAGACCGTGGCGCTTTGCACCGGGCCGTCGAACGCACCTTTCGGCGCGTTCACCGTGGCACCGGCGAGCTGCGCGCGGATGTCCTCGAGACCGAGGCCCAGCGCGGATATCTTGCCGGGATCGATCTGGATGCGGATCGCAGGCTTCTGCTGGCCGCCGATCGACACCTGGCCGACACCGGTGATCTGCGAGATCTGCTGCGCAAGGATGTTGTCCGCATAGTCGGATGCCACGGTGAGCGGCAGCGTGTCCGATGTCGCGGTCAGCAGCAGGATCGGCCGGTCGGCAGGATTCGACTTCCGATAGGTCGGCGGGCTGGGCAGGTCGGTCGGCAATTGCCCGGACGCGGCGTTGATCGCCGCCAGCACGTCGGTGGCAGCGGCGTCGATGTTGCGGTCCAGGTCGAACTGCAACGTGATCTGCGTCGAGCCAGCGTAGTTGACCGACGTCATCTGCGTCAGTCAGGCAATCAGCGAGAACTGGCGCTCGAGCGGCGTGGCTACCGTGGCGGCCATGTTGTCGGGGCTCGCACCCGGCAGCCGCGAACTGACCTGGATTGTCGGAAAGTCGACCTGCGGCAACGCCGCGACCGGCAGCAGCGGCCACGCGGCGATGCCCACCAGCAGCAGCGCAGCACCCAGCAGCGACGTGCCGATCGGACGCCGGATGAAGACTTCCGACACGCTCATTGGCGCGATCCGGAGGGTGCGGCAGATGCAGCGTGGCGGGTGGGCGGCGGCGCCGCGGCCGCGCCTGCAACAGGACCCGTGGGCGCGGCTCCCGGCAGTGGTCGGTTGGGGGAGGCGGCATTCGCATTCGCGGCCGGCGCGGCGGCGGAAACCTTGACTCCGGGTCGCAGCTTGTACTGCCCGTCGATGACGACGTGCTCACCTGCATGCAGCCCGTCGCTGACGATTGCACGTCCGTCCTGGGTCAGCGCGACTTTCACCGGCCGCGTGTTGGCGGTCCCGTCGGCCGCCACGACGTAGACGAGCAGGCCGGAAGGGCTGCGCTGGATCGCCGACTCCGGCACGCTCAGCGCATCCTTGCGCATGCCGAGCAGCAGCTGCACGTCGACGTACTGCCCGGGCCACAGGCTGCGCTGCGGATTGGCGAGCATTCCCTTCAACTGCACGGTGCCGGTGGCGGTATCGATCTGGTTGTTGAGCAGCAGCAGATGACCGCTGCCGAGCGTCTGCCCGTCTTCGCGCGCGATCGCCGACAATGCGAGCGGCGTGCGGCCGCTTGCATGGATCGCGGCATTGATCGCGGGGACGTTGCTTTCGGGCAGCGCGAACAGCACGGCGATGGGATCGATCTGGTTGATCGTGACCAGGCCATTGGCGTCGGCGGCGTGCACGATGTTGCCGGCGTCCAGCATGCGAATGCCGGTGCGCCCGCTGATCGGCGCGCGGATTGTCGTGTAGCCGAGCTGCACGGTGGCATTGTCGATCTGCGCCTGGTCGGCGGCGACGCTGGCCTTCAGCTGGCCTACCGTCGACTGCTGCGTATCCAGCGTCTGCCGCTGGATCGAATCCTGCGCGACGAGCGTGGTGTAGCGATCGAGGTCCTTCAGCGCGGCCGTCAGCGACGCTTGGTCGCGTGCCTTTTGCGCCTGGGTCGCGGCAAGTTGCGCCTGCAGCGGGCGTGGATCGATCGTCGCCAGCACATCGCCCTTGCGCACGTCCTGGCCTTCGGTGAATGCGACCTTGTCGAGCTCGCCATCGACACGCACCCTGACGATCACCGATTGCGATGCCTGCACGGATCCCGTTCCGGACAAGCGGATGGGAATGTCGCTTTCGCTGACGGTGCCGAGGGTGACCGGGATCGCCGTCGCTGGCGCGCGCGTGGCAGCGGGCGAAGTGCGGAACACGCCGCGATGGATCAGGATGGCGGCAATGACGACAACCACGACGACGCCTACGGCAATCCAGCGCCGTCGAGGGGATTCGCGTTCAAGCATGACGCTCCCTGCATTGCATGGCGGGACGGTTCATGCCCGCGTGCAATTAGGATAAACGTCGGCGCGCTTAGTTCAACTGGCGGTCGGGAGATTTGCGCTTCGGAAACAGGCGGTTACAAGTTGATGCCAGATGCGGTCGCCGCGAGCGCGGCGGGAGTCGTGGCAGCGGCCGCGCAATTGCAGACATCGGCGCCTGCTTTCGGCGCTGTGTTGAGCGCTGCTGAACTGAGCGGGCAATCGCGCAGGAAGCGATCGATCTGCCGGCGTGCAACGGACAAGGTCACAGCGTCGATCGATGCGATCTGGCGCGCCAGTCGCTCGTATTCGTACGGATCGAGCTTGCGCGGCGCCCGCGCACGACTCGAGCGCATCGACGTCGACAGCAGCGCCGGAC
The DNA here is from genome assembly GCA_039935875.1 of Casimicrobiaceae bacterium. Taxonomy (GTDB): domain Bacteria; phylum Pseudomonadota; class Gammaproteobacteria; order Burkholderiales; family Casimicrobiaceae; genus VBCG01. Next base: position 1,223 of record JBDTJK010000165.1, on the reverse strand, counting down.
GAAGGGGGGTAAACGGGGAGTATTTCGTGGTGTTCTCCAGTGCTTGCGGCAGCCGCTGCCGGCACCGCATGGCGCCGCGTGGTGCGCGAAGCCCGGAGATTGTACGAATTGCAAAAAATGGTCTGTACGCTGGCACACATAGGCGCCAGGCTCCCGACGCGGGCACGGCGTGTCGATGAGCGCGCCAGAGCGCCTTCACTCGGGCAGCAGCCGCGCGAATTCCCGGCGCACCACTTCGTAGCACTCGCACGACAACTTCTCGAGCTTCGGGCGATCGACGACCTTGATACGGCCGCGGCTGTATTCGATGACGCCTTCGCTGTGCAACTTGCCGGCTGCGCTGGTAACGCCCGCGCGGCGCACGCCGAGCATGTTGGCGATCAGTTCCTGCGTCATCGTCAGTTCGTTCGAGTCGAGACGGTCGATACAGCAGCGAGCCGATGCTGTCGATCGGGAAGTACACGTGCGTCATCGTCGCGCCCGACTCGTAGACGACTTCACCGAGCGGCATGTCGACGATTTAGAGGAACGTGTCGAGTTCCGCGCGCTCGTCGTCCGGCAGCGCGGCGAGCAGGTGGTTGCGCAGCGGAATCACGGCTACGCTCACGTGCGCTCCTTTTCCGCGGGCGGCCCGCGACGGGCCGACTATACGCCGAGATACGCCCGCTTGACTTCCGGATCGTCGGCAAGCTCGCTGGCCTTGCCGTGGCGGACGATGCGTCCGGATTCCATCACATACGCACGGTCGGCAACCTGGAATGCGGAATGCACGTCCTGTTCGACCAGCAGGATCGTCACGCCTTCGCCACGGATCGCGACAAGCACATCGAGCAACACGTCGACCATCGTCGGCGCCAGCCCAAGGCTCATTTCGTCGACCATCAACAGCTTCGGCGCGGCGACCAGCGCGCGCGCCATCGCGCACATCTGCTGCTCGCCGCCCGACAGGCTGCCGGCGAGCTGCGCACGTCGCTCCTTCAATACCGGGAACAGCGTGTAGACCCGCTCGAGGCTTGCGCGCACCGCGGCGGTGTCACGGCGGCGGAACGCGCCCATCAGCAGGTTGTCGTGCACGCTCATGCGGTCGAACAGCTGGCGGCCTTCGGGGACCTGCACCAGGCCCAGGTCGAACACCTGGTCTGACGACATCGCCGCAACCTCGCGCTCGGCGAAGCGCACGCTACCGGTGCACGCGATCACGCGCGACAGCGCGCGCAACAGCG
>JBDTJK010000164.1:0-13161 GCA_039935875.1 Casimicrobiaceae bacterium | reverse complement strand
TCGTGTTCATGAGCGACAACGGGATGAATTGCGGCCACCACGGCATCTGGGGCAAGGGCAATGGCACGCGGCCGCAGAACATGTACGACACGTCGGTCAAGGTCCCGTGCATTGTCGCGCAACCCGGTCGCATCGCGGCCGGCCAGGTCAGCCACGCGATGCTGAGTGGCTACGACATGTTTCCGACGCTGGTCGACTACCTCGGCATCGCAGACCACGGCGACGGCCGCCGCAAGCCGGGACGCAGTTTCCGCGGCGTGCTCGAGGGAAACGCGAATCCCGCCGACGGTGCCGTCGTCGTGTACGACGAATATGGCCCGGTGCGCATGCTGCGCACCGCCGATTGGAAATACGTCCACCGGCATCCGCAAGGTCCGCATGAGCTGTTCGACCTTGCGGCGGATCCCGGCGAGCGGCACAACCTGGTCGACAATCCACAGCTCGCCGATCGCGTCGGCACGCTGCGTGCGCGACTGCAGGACTGGTTCAACCTGTACGTCGACCCGGCGCGCGATGGGGCGGACAAGGGCGTCACCGGTTGCGGCCAGCTCGGCAGGGTCGAGGATGCGAGCGCCGGACATCCGGCATTCGCCGACCAGCATCTGGTCGGCGCCGATTGGGATTTGTGGCTCGCGCGCGACGGCGTGAAGTAACCTGCAATCCCACTCGCGCCTACCCTACAACTGCGCAGAATCTGCCACGGAGCTCTGACCACGCAATGGACAACAAGCACGAGGAAATGACTGCGATCGTCTGCCACGGTCCGCAGGATTATCGGGTCGAACGCATCGCACGCCCGGTGGCGCGGCCGCGCGAGCTGGTGATCCGCATCGGCGCGTGCGGAATCTGCGCGAGCGACTGCAAGTGCTGGTCGGGCGCGAAGATGTTCTGGACCGGGGACAACCCGTGGGTCAAGGCACCGGTGGTGCCAGGACACGAATTCGTCGGGCACGTCGCGCAGATGGGGGAGGGCGCAGCCGAGCACTTCGGCGTCGCGCTGGGCGATCACGTCATCGCCGAACAGATCGTTCCCTGCGAGCGCTGCCGGTATTGCCGGTCGGGGCAATACTGGATGTGCGAAGTGCACAACATTTTCGGCTTCCAGCGCACGGTCGCCGAAGGCGGCATGGCGCAGTACATGCGCATTCCGGCGAACGCGCGCGTGCATGTCATTCCTGCGCAGATCGAGCTCGCCGATGCAGCGATCATCGAGCCTTTGTCGTGTGCGATCCATGCGGTGAATCGTGGCGACATCCAGCTCGACGATGTCGTCGTCATTGCAGGCGTGGGTCCGATCGGCCTGATGATGGTCCAGGTCGCGCACCTGAAGACTCCACGCAAGCTGGTGGTGGTGGACATGGTCGACGAGCGGCTCGACCTCGCCAGGCGCTACGGTGCCGACGTCGTCGTCAACCCCGGCCGCGACGATCCGCGCAAGATCGTCTCCGGGCTGACGGAAGGCTATGGGTGCGACGTATACATCGAGGCCACCGGCTCGCCGAGTGGTGTCACGCAGGGCCTCGACCTGATTCGCAAGCTTGGCCGCTTCGTCGAATTCTCGGTGTTCGGCAAGGAGACCAGCGTCGACTGGTCGGTGATCGGCGACCGCAAGGAGCTCGATGTGCGCGGAGCGCACCTCGGCCCCTATTGCTATCCCATCGCGATCGACCTGCTGCAGCGCGGGCTGGTCACGTCCAAGGGCATCGTCACGCACGCATACTCGCTCGAGCAGTGGGACGAGGCGATCGTGATGGCCAACTCGATCGATTCGGTCAAGGTCCTGATGAAGCCCGCGCAATGACCTCTGCCGATCCGCATGCAGGCTATGTGATCGGCGTCGACATCGGCACGCAGAGCACGAAGGCACTGCTCTGCGATGCGCGCGGTCGCATTCTCGCGCAGCGTTCGCAGGGTTACCAGCCCGACACGCCGCAGCCGTTGTGGGCCGAGCAGTGGCCGCAGGTCTGGCTTGATGCGGTCATTGCCTGCATCGCCGGCTGTGTCGCGGACGCGCGCACTGGTAGCGGCGATTTCGCACCCGGCGCGGTGCGCGCGATCTGCATCAGCAGCCTCTACGGCGGCTCGGGAATTCCGGTCGACGCCGCGATGAAGCCGCTGCATCCGTGCCTGATCTGGCTCGACCGGCGCGCGACGGCGGAAGTCGACTGGGTGCGCGCCACGCTGCCGATGCAACGCCTTGCCGAGATCACCGGCAACGGCGTCGACAGTTACTACGGATTCACCAAGATGCTGTGGCTCAAACGCGAGCGGCCGCAGATATTCGCGGCAACGCGCTATTTCGTGCCCCCCAATGCATGGGTCATCCATGCGTTGACCGGCGAGCTTGCCGTCGATCGTTCGTCCGCGGGCAATATCGGCGGCGTGTACGATCGTCGCAGCGGAACGTGGTCGGCGGAAATGCTCGATGCGCTCGGCATTCCGCGCGCAATGATGCCGCCACGGCTGGTCGCGTCGAGCGATGTCGTTGGCGGCCTGACCGCCGCGGCAGCAGGATTGTTGGGATTGCCGGTCGGCACGCCGGTGGTTGCGGGTGGAGTCGACGCCGCGGTCGCCACGCTTGCGGCCGGCGTTGCACGGCCCGGTCAGCACGTCGCGATGATCGGATCGAGCATGTGCTGGGGCTACGTGAGCCAGGCTGTCGATGCGCGCCACGGACTGATCAGCATGCCGCACGTATTCGGCACTGCGCAAGATTCGTATGTGTTCGGAGGAGCAATCACGGCCGGCGCGTCGGTGACCTGGTTTCGCGACAATTTCTGTCGCGACGATGCGGCTACCGCGCTGCGCGAAGGTGGCGACATTCACGCCGCGCTCGAATCCGCCGCGTTGGGCGTGCGCGAAGGCGCGGAGGGCGTGCTGTTCCTCCCGTACCTGATGGGCGAACGTACGCCGATCTGGGATGCCAAGGCGAGCGGCGCGTTCGTCGGCCTGTCGCTGTTCCACAAGCGCGAGCATCTGTACCGCGCCGTGCTCGAGGGCGTGGCGTTCGCACTGCGCCACAACATCGAGGCGGGCGCACTGGCATCGGCAACGCTCGATGACGACCTGATCGTCGTTGGCGGCGCCGCGCGCTCCGACCTGTGGATGCAGATCATTGCCGATGTCACGGGGCGACGCGTGGTCACGATCAAGGAAGATGTCGAGGCCGCGATGGGCGCCGCATTGCTGGCCGCGTTCGGCGTCGGGATCATCGATGCCGACGAGGTGCGTCGCGGATGGGTCACGCTGACCCCGCGTGCGACACCGCGCGCGCACGCGGTGCGCGTGTACGATCAACTTTTCACCGTCTACAAGGCACTGTATCCGGCCCTGAAGACAAGCATGCACGACCTGCACGACCATGCCCTGGCAGCGCGTACCGCCAAGGTGCCCCCGCAAGCGGGTCACGATTCGCAAGCCAAAATCTCACCTTCCAGGAGTGTGCAATGAACAGCATGCGTCGTTGTCTAGTTGCCGCCGCCACGACGCTCGTCGTGTTCGGCGTAGTGTCCCCCGCCGCGCACGCCGCCGACGGCAAGGGCATCACCATCAATATCGGATATTTCCCGGTGGTATCGCCGGTGCCGATCATGCAGTCGCAGCGTGAGCTCGAGAAGAAGGGCTACACGGTCAACTGGGTGCCGATCAACCAGGGTCTGCCGGGTGCTGCGAGCGCGGTCGCAGCGGGCAAGCTCGACATCGCGTGGGGCAACAGCATTTCAGCGGTGGTGATCTTCTCGCAGTCGCCAGACGCAGCGCAGTTCGTCGGCCAGTCGTTCATCAATGCCAATGTCACCGTGGTCGCCGAGAAGAGCAGCATCAAGAGCGCCAAGGACATCACCGGCAAGAAGGTCGTCGTCAGCGGGCCCAAGACGGCGTCGACGCTGTTCTTCCAGATTGCGCTAAAAAAGGCCGGAATCGATCCGGCATCCAACGAGTACTTCGTGTCCGGCACCGGTCCGGGAATGGTCGGTGTGCTCGATTCCGGCGGCGCCGAAGTGGTCGCGGGCTACGTGCCTTACGTCGCGGACATGGTGCTGAAGAAGATCGGCCGCGTGCTGTTCACCGGTTCCGATGCGATCGGCCGTCCGGCGCCTGGTGACGGATTCATCGCCAGCACGAAGTTCGCACACGAGCATCCGGAAGCGCTGAAGGACGTGCTGCGCGCGCAGTTCGCCGCAACCGACTTCATCAAGTCGCATCCGGACGACGCATACAAGTCGATGGCCGACTTCGCCAAGGTCGATGAGGCCGCAGTGCGCTACTCGTTCGAAAAGAACCTGATCGGTGTTGCGCCGACCTATGTGCCGGACGTCGCGGGCATCGTGTCCACGGTCGCCATCGCGCAGGAACTCGGATTCGCACCCAAGGGCGTTGACCTCCCGACGTATGCGAAGAAGTTCAACAACACGTCGTTTGCCGAAGCGGTGCTGAAGAAATAATCACGGAGGCGATGCGTCGAGCGCCATCGTAATGCCTGCAGCCAGATCTGCGTTTATGCGCGGAATCGATCCGCGACTGCTCGCGTGGCTATTGGGCGGTGCAGGCATCGCTGTCGCGCTTCTCGGCTGGACGTTGCTGGCGCAGGCGCTGGCAGGCGGCGGCGGTGTCATCAGTCGCCTGCCCGGCCCGATACCGGTCGCGCGCGATCTTGGCGAGTACGTGACGCACGCGTTCCTGCGCGATCTTGCATCGAGTCTCGAGGTGTTCGCCATCGGGTGGTTGTGTGGCGTCATCGGGGCGACGCTGGTCGGCCTGCTGCTGGGGCGCGTGCATGCGCTGGGTAACGTGTTCCTGCCGGTGGTCGAGGCGATTCGCCCGGTGTCGAGCATCGCATGGGTGCCGTTGTCGATCGTCTGGTTCGGCTTCGGCCTGACCAGCAAGGTGTTCCTGGTCGGCCTCGCGGTGTTCCTGGTCGTCATCGTGTATGCCGTTGATGGCTGCACCCGCATTCCTGCCGACCTCGCGCGCACGGCCTCCATGCTCGGGATGCGCAGGTGGCAGCGCTTCCGCAGCCTGATCCTTCCCGGCACGCTGGCCGAGGTGCTGATCGGCGCGCGCGTGTCGTTGATGTCCGGCTGGGGAACGGTCATCGTTGCCGAGCTGGTTGCGGCCAATTCCGGACTGGGCGCGCACCTGATTGCCGTGCAGCAGAGCTACGACGTCGCGGCAGTGGTGGCCACGATGATCTGCTTTGGCGCATCCGGCTTCGCGATGAACGCGTTGTTCTCGCTCGCCGAAGCGCGCCTTCTTCCGTGGCGCCGTGTCGCGCAGGACGACGGACGGCAATGAAGCCGGCCAGTGCATCGAACGCATCGCAGCACGCGGACGCCACCGCGTTTTCCGCCATGCACCTTTCGGTCGTGCTGCGCAACCGCGTGCTGCTGCCGCTGTTGGGTGCGCTGGTGGTGGTTGCGTGCTGGCAGGCGACGCTGCTGGTCTATCGATTGCCGGTGGTCGTGCTGCCCCCGCCGTGGTCCGTCGTCGAAACGCTGGTCGAGCTGGTGGCGACGATTGCGTTCTGGCACGACGTCGGCATCAGTCTTTACGAATTCACGGCGGGTTATGCGCTGGGGGTGGGACTTGGCGTAGCCGTGGGCCTTGCCATGGGTGAGTCTCGCCTGTTTCGCCTGACGGTCACGCCGGTGGTCGAATCGTTGCGCTTCATCGTGCCATTCGCATGGATTCCGTTGACGATCCTGTGGTTCGGCACGAGCTTCACAGGCAAGATCCTGCTGGTGGCCTACGCTGTTTTCTTCGTCATGGTCGTATCCACCGCGCGTTCGGTCGCGCAAATCGAGCCCACGCTGACGCGCGTCGGCACGATGCTCGGCATGGGACGGGTGGCGCTCGCGCTGAAGGTCCACTTGCGTGCGGCAGCACCAGGCATTGCGAGTGCTGCGCGCGCGGCCGCGGCGATCGGCTGGATCGCGGTCGTCGCGGCCGAATACATTGGCGCCAGCGCCGGTCTCGGGGTGATGATCACCAATGCGGCATCGTCGCTGGCAACCGCCACGGTGATCGCCGGCATGATCGTGATCGGCATGATCGGCGCCGGCGTCAGCGCGTCAATCAAATGGTTATCGCGGCGCTACCTGGACTATCGATGACCATGCGCCGTATTTTGCGGGCGTCCCGCGGCCGCTTCACCGGGCGTATTTCCTGTCGCGCTGCACGGAAATCGCATGGCGCAGCCTGACGCTACCGGCGGACGTGTGCGTGCAGGGGGCGAGCTCGTGTTCGAGCACATCGTTCATCGCTACGCGATCGTCGGTGGTGCCACACCCGTGCTGGACGACGTGTCGTTCACGATTGCACCGGGTCGTGTTGCGTGCGTCGTCGGTCCGTCTGGTTGCGGCAAGAGCACGTTGCTGACGCTCGCCGCGGGCCTGATGCGGCCTTCGGGCGGCGCGGTTCGATGGGATGGCGCGGAAGTGCAGCTCGGACCCAATGACCACCTCAGCATGGCGTTCCAGCAGCCGGGCCTGTTCCCGTGGATGCGCGTGCGCGAGAACGTCGCCATCGGTCTCATCACGCGGGGTGAGGGCAAGGCCGACGCGCGGAGGATCGCCGACGAATTCCTCGACAGCGTCGGCCTGCGGGACTTCAAGAACGCGTACCCGAACCAGTTGTCGGGCGGCATGGCGCAGCGAGTGGGAATTGCCCGTGCGCTTGCGCTGCGGCCCAGGCTGCTGCTGCTCGACGAGCCATTCGCGGCGGTCGATGCGTTCACGCGGATCAAGCTGCAACAGGAGTTTAAGGCGCTGCTGAAGCTCGATCGCCCAACCGTGCTGTTCGTCACGCATGATGTTTCCGAGGCAATCCTGCTCGGCGACGAGATCGTGGTGATGAGCCAGCGGCCGGCAAGCGTCGTGCGCATCATCGATGTCGCGCGCGCGGATCGCAATCGCGCAAGCCCGGCGTACGCGCGCAAGCTCGCCGAGACGCTGGCGTGCCTGGGCGTGACCGGAGATCCCGAGGACACGTGACGCGCAGGCGCGGCGATCGACTACACGCGTGCGCGTTGCGCACCTACGTGACTGTCCCGTCCCCTCGGCTACGCTCGGTGTTCGACCCTTTGGGATATTTCAATGCCCATGTTCACCGCTACAATCACCGGGGCGTCGCAATGAGGCGGCGGCGGGTGTCTGGCTATGGCGCACCGTTGTCCGCATGGCTCGCTCTCGGCATGCGAGTCGCGCAGATGTACGCGTCCTCCGCCCATGTAATTGGCCATCGCACGCAGCGCATGATGCTGGCGGGTCCCGTTCCCAGTCGTCGCGATCGTGCCGAATTTGCGCGGATGGGAAGCGAGAAGGTTGAGGCGGCGATGGAGTCATCGAGCGCGATGGCCGCATCGCTGATGACGCTGAACATGCAGCTGTGGACGCGCGCGACGCAAGGATCATTCGCCGCGGCAACCCGCGCGCTCGCGCTCGCGGCGAGCACCACGCCAGCGCAGTCCCGTGCCCGCCAGGCTGCGCTGCTGAGGGCGATCAGCCGGGCAAGCGTGACGCCTCGCGAAGCTGCCCTGTCCAGCGCAAAGCTGATCGCCAAGGGGATGGCGCCGCTGCATTCACGCGCAACGGCCAATTCGCGTCGCCTCGCCCGGCGATAGCCGCACTGCGCGCCGCCGAGCGAGCTCGCCCGGCACCCGCCGGCAATCGCTTACGGCATCAGCTGGCCACCGTTGACTTCGATCACCTGACCGGTCACATAGCCGCTCATCTGGTCGGAGGCGAGGTACAGCAACGTGCCTGCGCATTCATCGGGTTTGCCGATGCGGTTCATCGGCACGCTTGCCTGCATCGCCACCAGCATTTCCGGCGTGGAATACCGCTCGTGGAACGGCGTCATGATCACGCCAGGCGACAAGGCATTGACGCGGATGTTGTCTTTCACCAGTTCCTTTGCCCATCCGTGCGTGGCAGTGGACACGAAACCCTTGGCGGCGGCGTAGATGACCGATCCGGGTCCGCCGCCATGGCGCGCGGCGATCGAACTCACGTTGATGATGTTGCCATGACCCTGCTTCTTCATCACGATGGCCGCTTCACGCACGAACAGCGCCACCTGCGTGACATTCAGGGAGATGACGCTGGCCAGGAAGTCCTCGGTGTAGTCGACCACCGGCGTGCGCTTGACCAGGCCGCCGGCATTGTTGATAAGCACATCGATGCGTCCGAGGGCCTTCAGCGTCTCCGCGATGATCGCTGCCGGCCCACCCGCCTTGGTGACGTCGCCGCCGACCAGCACCGCTTCGCCGCCGTTCGCGCGAATGGCTGCCGCGACGTCCTCGGCTGCCTTGCGGCTCGAGTTGTAATGCACGGCGACTCGCGCGCCGTTGCGCGCGAATGCGGCCGCTGCGGCGGCGCCGATGCCCGTGCTGGCACCTGTTATCAATACCGCTTTGCCGGCGAGATCCTCGATCAACGTCCACTCCTTCATGCGATGGGTGAAAAGGACGCGACCGGATGCCGCGAGCCCTGCATGATAAAGCCTCGTGCGCCGCGACGGCAATATCTTGTAAGCTTGGCCGTTGTCGCCTCATTTCCCGAAGGGTCAGCCTCATGCTCGTGCAGATTCCGAACGTCCTCACCGCCGGCGAAGTCACCACGCTGCGCACACGCATCGATGCGGCGCACTGGATCGACGGATCCACGTCCCCCGAGGAGCCGGCTGTGCAGACGCGCGACCACGAGCACCTGCCGGACGACGCGCTGGCCGCACGCGAGGGGGGTGAAGCCATCCACCAGGCCCTTGTGCGAAGCGCGCTGTTCGTGTCGGTCGCGCTGCCCGCACGAGTGTTTCCGCCGCTGTTCAGCCGCGTGCGCCCCGGAATGAACTCACGCAACAGCGTCGGCAGCGCGTTGCGCTCACACGCGCCGTCGGGAATGCGCATTCGCGCCGACATTGCAGGCACGCTGTTCCTCAGTGACCCGGTGCAATACGACGGTGGTGAGCTGATGGTCGACGACACCTACGGCGCGCACAGCGTCAAGTTCGCGGCTGGCGACGTCGTGCTGTGTCCGGCATCCAGCCTGCACCGCATCGCGGCGGTCACGCGTGGCACTCGCGTCGCGGCATTGTTCTGGGTGCAGAGCCTGGTGCGCGACGATGCACAGCGAACGTTGCTGTTCGACCTGGACATGGCCATGCTGCGCCTGACACGCGACAACCCGCAACCGCCGGACGTGAGCAACCTGACAGGCGTTTATCACAACCTGTTGCGCATGTGGGCCGAGCCGTGATCACCGCGCACGATTGCGCCTAGTCCCGCCGCTCGCGCGTCGAGCCCCGCCTGGTTCCACCTCTGCTCGCAATGGTTGCCGTCACCTCGTCCCGTTTTCCCTGGTTGCCTCGATCAGCGCGCTGGGCGCTGTATGGCGTTGGCATGCTCGTGCTGCTTGCGGCCGCGTTGTATTTCGGCGTTCCCGCTGCGCTGCACCGCTTGCTGCAGCACACGCTTGCGGCGCAAATGCATCGCGCGGTCAGTACCGGGCGCATCACTTTCAATCCGCTGACTCTGGTCGCACGCATCGACGGCCTGACCGTGCAGTCGGCGGAGCAGGGCGCGCAGCCGCTGCTGGCGGTCGACTCGCTGCTGCTGGATGTGTCGATCGCTTCGCTGTGGCATCGAGCGCCGGTGCTCGACCGCGTGACGATCGAGCGTCCGCGGCTGTCGCTTGCGCGCAATGCCGATGGCAGCTACAGCATCCAGGACCTGATCGACGCGGCGCTCGCCAGTGGGAGTGCGCCTGCACGTTTTTCGCTGAACAACATCGAGGTGCGTGGCGGGTCGCTAGACTTCGACGACCGTCCGCTGCGACGCAAGCACGAAGTGCGTGATATCAGCGTAGGCATTCCGTTCCTGTCGAGCCTTCCGTACCAGACAGCGATCAAGGTGATCCCGCACGTGCTCGCGCGCGTCGACGGAAGTCAGTTCAGCCTTACGGGAACCACCACGCCATTTGCCGCGCAGCGAGACACCTCGCTTGATATCGACATCGACGCATTGCCGCTGACGCAATACCTCGCCTACCTGCCATTCAATCTCAGGGCCGAGGTCACGTCGGGAACGGTCAGTGCACACGCGAAGCTGGTGTTCAGCGAGGGAGATCCGCAGCGGCACGCGCTGTGGCTTTCGGGACAAATCGCCGTCGATGGCCTCGCCGTGCAGCGCACGAGCAGCGCCGATGCCATCTCGATAGCGCATGCGGAGGCCCATGTAGCGCGCCTCGATGTGTTCGATCGGCGACTGGTCGTCGATACACTGCGCGTCGAGCGCCCGTCCATCGGCTTGCGCCGTGCGCCGTCAGGCACGTTCGACATGCTGCAACCGTGGATCGATGTGCCGGCGGCCGTCGCGCAGCGGGCCGACGCGCCGCCTGCGTGGCGCGTCGACGTCGAAAAGGCGGCGGTGGCGAAGGGCGCGCTGCGCGTCGAGGATCTTGCGGTGGCGCCGGCCTATCGGGTGGCGTACGGATTCGACGTGGACGCGACCGACCTGTCGAACGCGCACGCCAAGCGCTCACATGTGCGAGTTGCGATGACCAGCGAGTTCGGCGCCAGCGCCAAGGCGGACATCGAACTGGTGCCGGCGACGCTCGAGGCGAGTGGCCACGTGGTGCTCGACAAGCTGTCGCTGCGCCGGCTCTATCCTTACTTTGCGAGCGCGTTGAACGTCGACGTGCAGGATGGTTCGCTGAGCGTCGCTGCCGATTTCGCGCACATGCCCGATCGTGCGGGCGACAGGTTCACCGTGCAAGCGGGAGAGGCCACGCTGGACGGACTGAAGCTGGTACTGCACGGCAGCGACGCGCCGTTGTGGCGTGTGCCGCGTGTGGCGCTGACAGGCGTGATGGTCGATGTGGCCGCGCGCAGCATCGCGATCGGCGGGGTACGCAGTCGCGGCGGTACGCTGCAGTTGCGTCGCGATGCAGACGCAACGCTCAACCTGACGCACGTGCTGAAGCCTGCCGCTCCGGCGCCCGGGCAAGCCGCGGTCGAGGGTGGCTGGTCGATAGCGGTCAAGGATGTTGCGCTCGATCATTACGCGATCGACATGGACGACGAAATGCAAACGCCTGCGGTGTCGATGCAATTGCGGGATGTAGCGTTGACGGCGGACCGGATCTCCAATGCGCGCGCCGCGGCCACCAATCTCGCGGCGCGCGCAAGCGTCGCCAAGGGCGGCAGCATTGCGATCGAGGGTGTGGTCGTCATGCAGCCTTTCGATGCGCGCCTCAACATCGATGCGCAAGGCATCGTGCTCGCGCCGTTGCAGCCCTACCTCGACCCTCACGTGGATGTCACGGTCACCGCCGGCACGGCGTCTGTCAAGGGCCTGCTTGCATTGCGGCAAGGTCCCGCCACGTCCGGCACCGGCGGCAATCACGCGCGCTGGATTGGCGATGTGGCGATCAACGACTTCCGCGCGGTCGATACGCCGACGAAGGGCGACCTTGCGCGCTGGAAGCGCGTCGCACTCACCCACGTTGACGTCGCCATCGATCCGTTCAGGCTCGACATCGGATCGGTCGCCGCCGACGATTACTTTGCGCGCGTGATCCTGTCGCGCGATGCGACGCTCAACTTCGTACGGTTATTGAAGCCATTGGCGCCGGCGAGCGCTGCTGCGGCAACCACAGCGTCGCAGGCGAGTCCAGGCACTCGCGCCGTCAGCGGCGAGTCCGTGCGCAGCATCCCGGTGTCGATCGGAAGGATCACGCTGGCGCGCGGCAGCGTGCGCTACACCGACTACTACGTGCGCCCGAACTACACGGCGATGCTGACCGAAGTCGCCGGCAGCGTGTCGTCGATGTCACCCACGCAATCCGGGGTCATCGATATTTCGGCCAAGTTGGAGCGGAGCGCACCGGTGAGCCTGCAAGGCACGCTCAATCCATTTGCGCCCGTGCTGAAGTTGCAGCTCGCGGCGCAGGCGCACGACATCGACCTGCCGCCGTTATCGCCCTATGCGATCAAGTATGCCGGATACGAGATCACCAAGGGCACGCTGTCATTCGTGGCGACATACAAGGTGGAAGACCGCAAGCTGGTGGCTGACAACAAGCTGGTGCTGAACCAGCTGACGTTCGGTGCGCGCATCGACAGCCCTGCAGCAACGAGCTTGCCGGTCACGTTCGCCGTCGCGTTGCTGAAGGACCGCAATGGCGTCATCGACCTCGACCTGCCAATCGCTGGGTCGCTCGATGATCCGCAGTTTTCGATAGCAGGACTGGTCGGCAAGGTGCTCGCCAACCTGCTGCAGAGGGTCGTCACCGCGCCGTTCGCGATGCTGGCGGCGCTCGGCGGCGGCCAAAGCGAACAGCTGGACCACGTCGCGTTCGCGCCCGGCGTTGCGCGTATCGCCGATGCTGCCGATGCGAAGCTGGACGAACTCGCCAAGGGACTCGCGGCGCGGCCCGGCGTCAATGTCGACATCGCCGGCCGCGTGGACGCGGCTGCGGACACCGAGGCGTCGCGTCATGCTGCGGTTGAGCGCATGTTGCGCGCGGAAAAAAGCAAGGCGCTGGCTGCATCGGGAAGCGCGGCTGCCGAGCACGGCGGCGCAATCGTAGCGGCAGACGAGCGCCTGCGTTACCTGACTGCGGCTTACAAGGACGCGCCAATCGACGATCGTCCGCGCAATTTCCTCGGCATGCTCAAGGACGTGCCGGCGGCCGACATGGAACGCGCGCTATTCGAGCACGCGACGATCGGACCCGCCGCCATGGCGGAACTTGCGCAACGGCGGGCGCAGGCGGTAAAGGCGGCGCTGGTGCAACGCGGCGTCGACGCGGGGCGCGTGTTCGTCGTCACTTCCACGCAGGATCCGCACGACATCGCCGTTTCGCACGCGCGCGCCGACCTGACGCTGCGATGAGCCTCATCTCGGCTGGCGGCTGGCGGCTGGCGACTGACGCTCAGGCGAAAACGCCGCCAGGTCGGCGGCGGTTCAATCGCAAGTGCGACGATGCAAGTCTGCGGGCTAGACGCGGCGGCGGTATTCGCCGGTGCGGGTGTCGATCTCGATCTTGTCACCGGTGCTGACGAACAGCGGAACCGCGATCTCGAAGCCCGACGCGATCTTGGCGGGCTTGGTGACCTTGCCCGAGGTGTCCCCCTTCACGGCAGGCTCCGTATACGAAACCTCGC
>JBDTJK010000163.1:0-3227 GCA_039935875.1 Casimicrobiaceae bacterium | reverse complement strand
GCGTTGGAGAAGTCGAAGCGGTCAAGTGGGCACGATGAACCTCGCAAATGAAGCGGCGCGGACAGCGCGACCCGACGGGCGATGCGGTGCCGGCGGGAACTGAGCGCCGCATGATGTCATCGTCGGCCAGTCAGGATCGCACTGCGCAGCAGCTGCCGCGCTGGCGGGAATCTGGGCGTCGCCAATCAGCGGTGCGTCGATGAACCCGGCGCGATCACTGGGGCCGGACCTGATGCGCGGCAACCTCGACACGACGTGGATCTATGTCGTAGGCCCCCTGCTGGGTGCGGCGATCGGCGTGGGGTTCGAGTGGATCCTGAGGGGCAAGCCCACCGCCTCGGGGGCCATCGCAGCGCAAGGCGAGGTCGACGGCGTCGACCCGCCGCAGGTCGCGGAGTAGCCGACGTTGAACGAGGTCATCGTCGTGTTCAATGCCGGCTCGACCAGCCTGAAGTTTGCCGCTTATGCGCTCGGACCGGCGACGACGCTGTCGCCTTTTCGCGTCGGCCGCGTCGACAGCATGCACGGTGATCCGCACTTCATCGTCAAGGACGCGGCCGGCAAGACGCGGGATACTGCGCTGTGGAACGCCACGCCACAAATGCTTGCTGCTGGGTAACGTGCCGTGTGTTGCTTGGGGTGTACATGCTCGCGCCTATGCGCTGATCACATTGCAGGTGGTGCCGGCCATGTTCAACCTGCGCGGCGCCGACAGGAATGCCCCAAGCGCACCCATCGCAATCAACCGCTCAGGCAGCCGCCTGGGACGGGTCATAACGTTGCAGCCAAGGGTCTTCGTTGACCACTGGTACGGACATCAAATATAACGCCGCAACGTCCAGCACGCACCGGTGGTAGTCAAGATCGGGAGTCAGCGCGCTCCAGGGAACAGCAACGTGCTTGCGTCCGATCCCCATAAATCCCCCAAAGGACAGTACGACATAGCGCGCGCAGCCGGTACGAATGTCGAGTATTATTTCTTCGACCTCGCCCATGCGTTTGCCCGTAGGGTCGTACACATCGTCTTCTATCAGGCTACTCGCCCCCACGTGCTGAGCACGAGGCTTGGCGTCGAATGTCACCAGCCTTTGACTGGCCCTGCCGCCGCTGTCAAACATGTGAAGTACCTTCCTTTGGTGCGGGTCTGCCGCGGGAACCTGCGCTGCCAGGCTTTGACCTCAACCCTGCCACAGGAGCGCGATACGCAACTCCCGCTTTCAAACAACCTCGTGAATGAATGTAGGGTATCTTCGTCGACGCAGTCTGTGCGTCATCGTACAAATGCCCGAGTTCATGTTGTGAACGGGCCAACACGACAGTTGCGGTTGCAATGCCGGTCAATCCGACGCGCAACAGCAGGCGTCGTCCGATCCGGTCGATGGACGCGAGTTGGTAAGCCGATACGCGATGGAATGGGGGAGCACACCCATGGCCGATCTGCTCGTGCGGTTTCAGGAAGCGGCGTCAATCGCGGCCGCGTATTCGCCTTCCCGCGCGGCGTGGTTGCAGGCAGCGCGGTGCTGCAGCGCGCGCTGGGCCTGCGGCGCGTTGCCCGGTTTGCCGCGCCAGATGTCCAGTGCGGGCTGCTGGATCGCGCGCGAGAACGAAAACGTCAACGCCCAGGGCAGGCGCGACTTGAAGCGCCGGTTCATCGCGTTCAGCCGAGCGGAAGCCAGCTCCGGGCTCTGGCCGCCCGACAGGAACGCGACGCCTGGCACCGCCGCGGGCACGGCGCGCAGCAGGCTCGTCACGGTGACGTCGGCCACCTCGTCCACCGTATCCTGGTGGGCGCAGGCCAGTCCCGGCAGCACCATGTTCGGTTTGAGTAACAGGCCTTCCAGCAGCACGCGCTGAATGTGCAGCTGCACGAAGACTTCGTGCAGCACCTGCGCGCTGACTTCGGCACAGCGCTGCAGCGTGTGGTCGCCCACCATCAGCACCTCGGGCTCGACGACGGGCACGAGCCCGGCTTCCTGGCACAAGGCGGCATAACGCGCCAGTGCATGCGCATTCGCCGAGATGCACGCAGCGCTTGGCAGGACCGCATCGATCGCGATCACGGCGCGCCACTTGGCAAAGCGCGCGCCGAGCGCGGCATAGCCGGCCAGCCGTTCACGCAGGCCGTCGAGTCCTTCGGTGACCGACTCGCCCGGATGCCCGGCCAGCGCCTTCGCGCCAGCGTCGACCTTGATCCCGATCACGATACCCGCGTCGGCCAGCACCTTGACGAACGGCGTGCCGTCCTGCCGGCTCTGGTGGATCGTCTCGTCGTAGAGGATCGCGCCGCTGATGCTGTCGGCCAGCCCCGGGGTGGTGATGATGAGCTCGCGCCACGACCGCCGTGCCTCGACGGTCTGCGGTATGCCGAGCGCGGCGAAGCGCTTGTTGCAGGTCGGGTTGCTTTCATCCATCGCCAGCAGGCCCTTGCCGGTTCCAACCAGCTGGCGGGCGGTGTCGATGAGCGCCGGCGCGGTCATTGGTCTACCCTTCGCGCCACGCGCTGCGGGATGAGCGCTTCGGAGCGGCCGTGCGCGCTCATGCGGACATCCCCCACTTCCAGTTCCGGATCTCGGGCAGATCCTGGCCGTGCTGGTCGATGTAGAGCTTGTGTTGGACGAGCTTGTCCCGAACCATCTGCTTCAGGTAGGCCCCCTTGCTACCGAGATGCGGCACCCGGTCGACGACGTCCTGCACCAGATGAAAGCGGTCGAGATCGTTCTGCACCCGCATGTCGAACGGGGTGGTGATCGTGCCCTCTTCCTTGTAGCCGCGCACATGGAGATTCTGGTTGGTGCGGCGATAGGTCAGCCGGTGCACCAGCCAGGGATAGCCATGGAAGCCGAAGACAATGTGCTTGTCCTCGGTGAACAAAGAGTCGTAATCCGCATCGCTCAGCCCATGCGGATGCTCGCTGGCGGACTGCAGCTTCATCAGATCCACGACATTGATCACCCGGATCGCTAGCTCAGGCAGATGCTCGCGCAGGATCGACACGGCCGCGAGTATCTCCAGCGTCGGCGTATCGCCGCAGCAAGCCATCACCACGTCCGGCTCGCCATCCTGGTCGTTGCTGGCCCATTGCCAGATGCCCAATCCCTGTGTGCAATGCACGACCGCCTCCTCCATGGTCAGCCATTGCGGCAGCGCGTGTTTGCCGGCGACGACGACGTTCACGTAATTTCGGCTGCGCAGGCAGTGATCGAAGGTCGACAACAGGCAGTTCGCAT
>JBDTJK010000162.1:0-2504 GCA_039935875.1 Casimicrobiaceae bacterium | reverse complement strand
CAATTACTCCTTTGCTTTTCAATTCATGTATTGATCTTACCGACTGAAATGTCCAAAGCTTGTATTTCTTTTCCAATTTCAACCCTATTTCGAATTTATATATTTTTTACTCGTTATTATTCCCGGCGAATGTTAAACCCTATACTTGAATAGGGTGATATACAACGGTATGTATTTACGAATACCGAGGAATAGTTACTGTTCAGCCCCTAATACCTACATTGCTAAATTAATAATAAATGATCAGGATTTGATGTCAGGCCCCGGTTTTTGTAAATGCTTTTGTTATGCCCAGTGCTGTCCTCCATTAATGAGATGTTTTCACGTAGCAATTACACTTTGATTCTCCATTGCCTTGTTTCGGGCTTCTTCTTGCAAGCGCTTTCTTTTCTTCAATACAAACCTGCGCAGCAAAAATCTCTCAATGGCTATGTTAATGGGTTGTAAGCTGAAAATGACAATAACTTTTGCCAGTATGCTTAACCAGAAATTGCCCGGGCCGATACTACCCAGCACATACGAGAAGATAGGGTCTTCTGCCACGATCAGCGCAATGCCAACAAAGAGCGTGATGCCTTTTGCTTTCCGGCTGATTTTAGTGAGGGTGAGCTCCTCAATGGTTTCCTGCAATTGGTGGCTTTTATCTTCAATTTCCTTTTTTTGTTTTTTGATGATGATGTTCTCTTTCATCGTTTGCTCTGCTTCAAATATCAGTTTGGCATCAATAAGTTTTCTTGCATTGTCTTCCTTCAGAACTTTTTCCCGAAGCTCATGGAAAATCTCATGGTGATATAAGCTTTGTTCCAGGTTGTTCATGCCTTTGTAAACCTTCGAAAGCAACCAATGAACCTGGGACATTTTAGGGTTCACTTTACTTTGTTCAGCCAAAGCAAGCCCTTTGTTTAGTACCTCAAGTGCTTCATCCCACCTTGCCTGCTTTATATAAATTTCTCCAAGATTAGCACAACAGGTAAGAGCTGCACCAGTCAATTTTTCCTGTTCGTGTATGACCAACGCCTGCTTATTCAAGTGCTCTGCTTCGGTAAGATTACCCGACCTAAAATTAAAAACCGCCAGTTCGATAAGTGCGTCACCAATGTTCATTGGGTTTTTGGTTTTTTCAGCTTCCTCCAATGCCCTGTTAAAATATTCTATTGCTTCATCCGGTTTATCCAGCTGCATCTTTGCTTTACCCATTCCAATCAGGGCACGGATCGGAAAGAAGACATCGCCTATTTTTAAACCTGTTTCATAGCCAATATTAAAGATAGAAAACGCTTCATCGTAATTATGAAGTTCAAGATTTATATTAGCCAGACTGTTGCAGCTACCTTCAAGGAATATGGGATAACGTCCTGTTTGTTTAAAATAAGCAAAGGGTTTCAATAATGCTTTAAGGGCTAAGTCGAAATTCCCCAGCGAGCGATAGGTAACTCCCAGGATCAGCGAGCACATTTCCACCCCATCATTATCACCAATCTCCTCAAAAGAATTCCGGGCTTTTGAAAGCAAAGGAAGAGCCAGTTCATGATTCTCGCCCAATAAATAATTTGCTCCCATTAAAAATTCAGCATAGCAAAACTTCAGCGGTTGCTCCGCGGCATTTTTTTTAGCCCATTGGTAAAAAGCAGATGCACTTTCGCTTCTTTCATCCTTTAATGCGGGTATAAATAATTGCACGATTGGCGACCAATAGCGGGGTATGTCAGCATCAGTGGAGTTTTTTACTTCACCCAATAACTCGTTAATCTTTTCAAAATCTGTCATAAATAAACATGGGTAAAGTTTTGTCAGGTCGTGTTGCTATAGCATTGGGCATACGTTTTGGCGCTTGGCGAAGAAGCGGATTTCGAAGCTCTAAACTATCTGCCAGCACTGAACTTTATATGAAGCACAAAGCTTCATGTAAACACTGAACCCGCTTTTTTGCCAAACGCGTGTTAGCGGGTCGTTGTTTTTTTTGTCAAACATTTACTTTATAATTTAATACTAATTCGTCTCCACTCTTTCCTCGTATTCCCCAATTATGCATTGGTGTCTCAAAAATTGTTATTTCTAAGTCCATTATTGCGATTCCTAATTCATTTTCAAACCTTTCAAACAGTAGTCTGTGAAGTTTCTTTTTTGCTTCAACACTTCGCCCTTCAAAAATACTTATTTCAATAATTGTGTGTTTCTCTGTCCGACCGTCAAAGTAGAAAAAACTGTCTTTGTCAATGTATATAAATCTGTGTGCTTTTTTTTCTTTCGTGTATTGAAATGCGTCCATAATACAGTCATGTATAATTTCCGATAGCTTCTCTCTAATTGGATGCAACTGTTCTTTTATTCCGAATATTTTAATTTGTGCCATATTTTAATAATGATTTTGTGGTCTTTTCGATTAGTGATTTGTTAAGTTTTCTTTCTAATATTATTCAGTATTTGTCATCAAATGGCATGACGCACAACGAACCAGTATTGCTGAAAGTGTGGTATTCATTGAATGCCCGGAACAAATGCTG
>JBDTJK010000161.1:0-19391 GCA_039935875.1 Casimicrobiaceae bacterium | reverse complement strand
CGTTCTGGTAACCGGTGAGAAACTCGACGCGCCGCGCGATCATCTCGTCGAGCGATTGCGAAAGCACTTGCGTGTCCGGCCGCGCTTCGCGCGGGAAGGCGGCGGCCTCGACCTTGCCCGGATCGATTGCGGCAAAGCGTCCCCAGTGGAATGCGCGCTTGTTGGCGTCGACGGCGGCGCCGTTGAGCTCTATCGCGCGCATGATCGACGCCTCGTGCAGCGGGATCATCGCGCGCTGGTACGCGTAGCCGACCATGAACAGGTTGGTGGCGATCGAGTCGCCCATCAGCGCGGTGGCGATGCGCGTAGCGTCGAGGAACTCGGCGTCGCCTGCGCCGACCGCGTCGCGGATTTCCTGTTCCATCGATCCGCGCGGAAACACGAGGTCGGGCTTGTGCGTGAAATCAGCTGGCATCACCAGTGCGGTGTTGACCAGCGCACGCGTCGTGCCCTTCTGCATCTTGGCGATCTGCTCGTCGCCGACACCAGTGATGATGTCGCAGGCGAGCACCGCGCGCGCTTCGCCGGCGGCGATGCGCGTGGCGAACAGGTCCTCGGGCTTGTCGGCGATGCGGATGTGCGAGACCACCGAGCCGTTTTTTTGCGCGAGGCCCGTCATGTCGAGCACCGAGCAGCCCTTGCCTTCGAGGTGCGCGGCCATGCCGAGCAGCGCGCCGATCGTCACCACGCCGGTCCCGCCGATGCCGGTGACGACGATGCCATAAGGTATCGACGTCGACGCTATCGCGGGATCGGGCATCGCCGGAAACTCGCCGGCGTCGGCCTTCGCCGGCTTGCGCAGGCTGCCGCCTTCGACAGTGACGAACGACGGGCAGAACCCGTTGACGCACGAGTAGTCCTTGTTGCACGACGACTGGTCGATCGCGCGCTTGCGACCGAACTCGGTCTCGACCGCAGCCACCGACACGCAGTTCGACTTCACGCCGCAATCGCCGCAGCCTTCGCAGACGAGCTCGTTGACGAACACGCGCTTCGGTGGATCGGCGAGCTTGCCGCGCTTGCGGCGGCGGCGCTTCTCGGCCGCGCAGGTCTGGTCGTACAGAAGCACCGTGCATCCCTGTACGTCGCGCAGCTCGCGCTGCACGGCGTCCAGGTCGTCGCGGTGGTGGATCCTGATCGACGAGTCGAAGTAACCGGATGGATACTTGTCGGGCTCGTCGCTGACCACGACGACGCGCGTGACGCCTTCCGCTGCAACCTGCTGCGCGATCAACGCCGGCGACAGCGGGCCGTCGACCGGCTGTCCGCCGGTCATTGCCACCGCATCGTTGTAGAGGATCTTGTAGGTAATGTTGACCCTGGCGGCGACCGCGGCGCGAATCGCCAGCAAGCCGCTGTGGTAGTAGGTGCCGTCACCCAGATTGGCGAAGATGTGCTTGGTTTCGGTGAACGGCGCCTGGCCGATCCACGGCACGCCTTCGCCGCCCATGTGCGTGAACGTCGAGGTGTCACGGTCCATCCAGATTGTCATCACGTGACAGCCGATGCCCGCCGTGGCGCGGCTGCCCTCGGGCACCACGGTGGACGTGTTGTGCGGGCAGCCGGAGCAGAACCACGGCGTGCGCGCGATCGCGATCTTCGGCTTGGCGAGCGCGGCTTCCTTCTGGTTGATCCATTCGACGCGCGCGCGCAGCTTTTCCATCGTGCGCGGATGCAGGTCGAGGCGCTGGATGCGCTGCGCGATCACGCGCGCGATCATCGCCGGCGTGAGCTCCGACGACGCTGGCAGCAGCCAATCGCCGTGCGGCCGCACCCATTCCCCCTTTTCGTCGAACTTGCCGACGACGCGCGGGCGCACGTCGTCGCGCCAGTTGTACAGCTGTTCCTTGATCTGGTATTCGACCAGCTGGCGCTTCTCCTCGACGACGAGGATTTCCTCGAGGCCTTCGGCGAACTGGCGCACGCCTTCCGGCTCGAGCGGCCATGGCATCGCGACCTTGAACACGCGGATGCCGATGTCGGCGGCGTCGGCTTCGGTGATGCCCAGATCGTCGAGCGCCTGGCGCACGTCGAGGTAACTCTTGCCGCTGGTGATGATGCCAAGGCGCGGCTTCGGACTGTCGATGACGATGCGATTGAGCTGGTTGACGCGCGCGTAGTGCAGCGCCGCGTAGATCTTGAAGTCCTGCATCCGCGCCTCGGTGGCGAGGAACGCGTCCGGCCAGCGGATGGACACGCCGTCAGCCGGCAGCGGGAAGTCGTCGGGAATGATTATATTCACGCGCGCCGGATCAACGTACACGGACGCCGAGCTCTCCACGGTGTCCGACACGCATTTGAAGCCGACCCAGCAACCCGAATAGCGCGACATCGCCCAGCCGTGCAGGCCGAGGTCGAGCACTTCCTGGACCGATGACGGGTACAGCACCGGGATCATCGCGGCCGAGAACTGGTGGTCGGACTGGTGCGGAAGCGTCGACGACTTGGCTGCGTGGTCGTCGCCTGCGAGCACCAGCACGCCGCCGTGCTTCGACGTGCCGGCGAAGTTGGCGTGCTTGAACACGTCGCCGCAACGATCCACGCCGGGACCCTTGCCGTACCACATCGCGAACACGCCATCGACGGTGGCGCCCGGGTACAGGTTGACCTGCTGCGAGCCCCAGATCGCCGTGGCGGCCAGGTCTTCGTTCAATCCCGGCTGGAACTTGACCTTGGCGCGGTCGAGGAACTTGGACGCGCTCCACAATGCCTGGTCGAGGCCGCCCAGCGGCGAGCCGCGATAACCGGAGACGAAGCCCGCAGTATTGAGTCCCGCAGCCTGGTCGCGCTGCTTCTGCAGCATCAGCAGGCGCACGAGCGCCTGCACGCCGGTCAGGTAGACGCGACCCGAATCGAGCGCGTACTTGTCGTCCAGGGAAACGTCGCGCAGCGCGACAGGGAGGGCAGTTGCAGCTGATGGCATCGGTCCGGACTCCGAGAAACTTGTGGCTCTGGGATTGGCCGCTTCAGCCGTAGCGTAGGCTTAGGCAGTGGCGCTCGCAACCGCGGCTTATGGCCATGGGGCGGGATCGGCGCGGATCATACGCTTCGAACGTGGGGGCGTCCAATGAGTTCCACCACCGTGCTGGTGTGAATGTCCGGTGGAAGTCGACAAAGGATTGCGCGTGAGCAATGTGAAACTGAGTGCCGAGGACCGCGAATTTCTGGCCATGATCGACCAGCGCGCCTACGGACCGGTGCCGATCGACGACGACATCCTGGCGCGCTTCGTGCGCGAAGGTCTGATCGAGGATGGCGACGCGCATCCGCAATTGACCGCGGCCGGGCGCGCGGCGCTGGCACCGCCAACTTAAGAAGTTCCGTCATTCCCGCGAAAGCGGAAACCCAGCGACGTTGCTGTGGCGCCGCTCAAGACACTGGGTTTCCGCTTTCGCGGGAATGACGGCAGCCCACTTCTGCGGAGATGTCATTGCGCCAATGCTGGCCGACCGCGACTTTCGGATCGAGTGTCGTATCGTTCATCTGGCGGGCGGCGCCGGCGTAATCTTCGCCGTCGGCGATCCGATCGCGGGCATCGCGCTGTTCGCACGCGACGACGCATCGCACTTCGTCGACAACGGCGGCACAGGCGAACCGGTCGCCGCTGCGATGGCGCTCACCGGCGGCACGCATGGATTCAGGCTCGACTACGCTGCAACCAGCGAGCGCAAGGGCGAGACGCGTGCACGTTCGAAGGTGTCGCAACCGGCGCCATACTCGACGTGTCGCCGACATTGATCCTCGGCTGGGTTGGTGAAGGCCTCGATATCGGCATCGATCGCAAGCAGCACGTGACGCCGCTGCATGGGGTGTCGACGCCGTTCGCCTACACAGGATGCGTCGACTTCGTGCGCATCGCACCCGGCGCACAAGCGCCGGACAGCGACGCGAATCGTCCCGAAAGGATGGCTCAGCACGATCCATCTCCACGTCCATCGCGGCGCGAGCGCTGTACGCGGCAAACGGGGCGGATCCGCGAGCTCGCGTTGCGCCGCAGCGCCTGCATGGCAACGCGCCACGATAGACTGAGTGCTTTCCCGATCAGGCTCGCACATGGCCGACCCGTTGCTCGACGCAATCGAAATCGAAACCGCTGCAGCGCCCGACGCGGCCGTCATCTGGATGCACGGACTCGGCGACGACGGCAAGGGCTGGTCGGACATCGTGCGCTCGCTGCCCCTGAAGGAAAACGCGGCGATCCGCTTCATCTTCCCGCATGCGCCGGTGATGCCGGTGACGATCAACAACGGCATGTCGATGCGCGCGTGGTACGACATCAGGGCTGCCAATCTCAACGAGCGCGCCGACCTCGCGGGCGTGCGTCGCTCGCAGGCACAGGTCGAAGCGCTGGTCGCACGCGAGAAGTCGCGCGGCATCGTGGCGCGACGCATGCTGATCGCCGGCTTCTCGCAGGGCGGGGCGATCGCGCTGTACGCGGGATTGCGGCACGCCGAGCGGCTTGCCGGCGTGATCGCGTTGTCGACCTACCTGATCGACGGCGCAGGTCTCGCGACCGAAGGCGCGGCAGCCAACCGCGACGTTCCTGTGTTCATGGCGCACGGCCTCTACGATCCGGTGGTGCAGCTTGCATGGGCGCAGGGCTCGCAGGCAGCACTCGTCACGCAGCACTACGCAGTCGAGTGGCACACCTATCCGATGCAGCACTCGGCGTCGCTGGAGGAAGTGGCCGACATCGGCAAGTTCCTCGAGCGCGTGCTCGCTTAGGTTACTGCGCGGCCCTGCGCCAATCAGCGGCGCGGGCGGCGATGCCGCCGGCCTTGTCCCGCGAGGGCATCAGCGTCCCGCACCCGGCAATTGCCCTAGCGCTTGTCCTTGCGCGGGTGGCCGTCGTCCGGCTTGATGCCGCGCTGCGCGAGACTCTCGCGCAGCATGAATTCGACCTGCGCATTGACGCTGCGCAGCTCGCGCTGGGCGAGTGCCTCCAGCGCTTCCCACAGCGCGGGATCGATGCGCATCAGGAACGCCTTGCGCCCGGTCATCGTCGACCAGGCGGCCTGCGGAAGCGCGCCAGCAGCGCAACGATCCAGATGACGATCGCGAGTACCAATGCGCCGACGGTCAGGCCCAGTGCGCCGGCATCGAGACGCGGAGGACTCAGCGCATTCGCGCGCACGATCAACAGGTGCACGGCGGCGATGAACAGCGTCATCACAATGGCCAGCAGGGCACCGCGCGTGGCAAGTACGTCCAGCGTCTCGTCGCGATGGGGAGGTGCAAGCCATGCACGCACGTTGGGCACGTTGATCAATCCAGGAAGCACGCGCGGCATGAGCGTCATGCTGAACAGGATGACGGCGGGCAGAAGCACGCACAGCATCAGCATCAGCATTCGATAGTCGTCGAGCGACAGGTAGCCGCTGGCGGCGCCGCCGGCCGCGAAATGCGATGCGACCATCGACGGCAGTGTCACGGAAGTGGCGACGATGATCACGGCCGACAGGCCGATCGCGATCACCGCAAGCGCGCAGGCGAGGCGTCCCATGGGTGCCGTCAGCCGTTGTACAGCGTTCCGGTGTTGATCACCGGCTGCACTTCGCTTTCCGCACACAGCACCGTCATCAGGTTGGACACCATTGCCGCGCGGCGCTCGGGATCGAGGTCGACGACGTTCTTGGCCGACAGTTCGGCGAGCGCCATTTCCACCATCGACACCGCGCCGTGCACGATCTTGCGGCGCGCGGCGATGATCGCCTCCGCCTGCTGGCGGCGCAGCATCACCTGTGCGATCTCGGGCGCATACGCAAGGTGCGTCAGCCGCGCCTCTTCGACCACGACGCCCGCCTGGTCGAGCCGCGCCTGCAACTCGACGACCAGCGCGCGCGCGACGACGTCAGCGCTGCCGAGCAGCGTCGATTCGTTGGCACGCGAAGGCTCGCTCGGCAATCCTTCGCCGGAGTCGTAGGCGAACGACGATGCAAGGTGACGCACGGCCGCTTCGCTTTGCACGGTGACGAATTTCTCGTAGTCGTCGACGTCGAACGCGGCCTTTGCGGTGTCCTCCACGTGCCACACAACGACCGCGGCGATCTCGATCGGATTGCCGCGCGCGTCGTTGACTTTCAGGCGGTCGCCGTTCAGGTTGCGGGCGCGCAGCGACATGCGTCGCCGCGTGTAGAACGGATTGGTCGCACGCAAGCCTGATATGTGACTCGACCCGCGATAGGCGCCGAACAGCTGCATGATCGCGGCTTCGTTCGGCTGCAGCGTGTAAAGGCCGGCCAGCACGAACAGGCCCACGACCACCAGCACCACGGTGATCGTCGCCGTCGTCCACGTCATCTGGAGATGCGATACTGCGCTGGCGAATCCCCATGCGCCGGCGATGACCAATGCGAGTCCGACCAGCAGCGCCACGAAGCCGCTATAGGTGACGGCAGGACGTTCGACGTGCATCCCCGAACTGCGATATGCCGGTGTGCTCATGCGCTTTCCTCGTTGCGCCAGGCCGGCGCGGATAATATCTTAATGATATCACCAGGATAGCAACTGTCAATCGACTGCGACGATGGCGGCGGGTGGCCCTCGGCATCACTTGCGCAAACGCAGTGGCGCTCGCCAAAAAAAAGCGGGCTGCCCATCGCTGGGCAGCCCGTTGCCGTGGGGGACGGCCAAGGGAGTCACACCATTGTCACTGCACGGTCAGCCGATCTTCACCGGGATGAAGATGCGCGCATCTTCGCGTTGCACCAGCAGGGCGACCGTCTTGCCGGCCTTGCCGATCAGGTCCTTCAATTGCGACGGCGACGTCACCTTGGTGCGATTGACCGACAGGATCACATCGCCGGGTTGCACGCCTGCCGCTGCCGCGGCGCCGCCGACATCCTCGACGACGACACCGTGGTCGAGCTCGCTGTCGCTCTTTTCCTGCGGCGACAACGGGCGCACCGCGACGCCGAGCTTGCCGCCGGCTGGCGTCGCCTGGTCCGCAGACGCAACCTGCTGCGTATCGAGCGTGCCGAGCGTTGCCGAAAGCGTCAACGGCTTGCCATCGCGCCAAATATCCATCTGCACCGACTTGCCCGGGCTGGCAGAGGCTACCAGCGGAGGCAGGTCCGCCGAGCGCGCGATCGGGTGGCCTTCGAAGGCGGTTATCACGTCACCCGCTTCGAGTCCCGCCTTGGCGCCGGGACCGTCCTTCTGCACGGTGCCCACCAGCGCGCCGGACGGCTGCTTCATGCCGAAGTCGTTGGCCAGCGCCTGCGTCACTTCCTGCACGGTGACGCCGAGCTTGCCGTGGCTGACCTTGCCGTGCGCCATCACCTGGTCCTTGACGTTCATCGCGACGTCGATCGGCACGGCGAACGCAAGCCCCTGATAGCCGCCCGAGCGGCTGTAGATCTGCGAATTGATGCCGATCACCTCGCCTTTCAGGTTGAACAGCGGCCCGCCCGAGTTGCCCGGATTGACGGCCGCGTCAGTCTGGATGAACGGCACGATCGAATCGCCGGGCAACGAACGCGACTTGGCGCTGATGATGCCAGCGGTCACCGTGTTGTCGAGCCCGAACGGCGCGCCGATCGCAACCACCCATTCGCCGACGTGCGCCTTCGCCGAGTCGCCGATCGCGAGCGTCGGCAGGTTCTTCTCGTCGATCTTCAGCACTGCGACGTCGGTCGCCTTGTCCACGCCGAGCACCTTGGCTGTGTATTCGCGCTGGTTCTGCATCTTCACCGTGACTTCGTCGGCGCCATCGACGACGTGCGCGTTGGTCAGGATCACGCCATTGGAGTCGACGATGAATCCCGAGCCCAAGCCGTGCATCGGGCCGCGTTCGCGACCACCGGGCATTTGCGGCATACCGGGAAGATTGCGAAACCACGGTGGCAATTCGTCGGCGTCGGGCGCCTCGCGCTGCGCGGTCTTGTGCGCCAGCGTCTGCGTGCTGATCTCGACCACCGCGGCGCCGTGCTGCGCCACCAGGTCGGCAAAGTTCGGGAGCGCGGCCACCGGCACGTTCGTATTGAGCGCCGCGGCGGTTGGCGCCGCGACCGGTATCGCGGCATGCGCAATCGCGGTTGCGCCGTAGTGGTCGGCGAACAAAGCGCCGCCGGCGAACGCCGCGGCGATGCCCATGGCGACCACGCCGCGCTTGAATGGAAGGGAAGTCATCGTTTCGCTCCTTGAGTTGTGGGGTGAAGGACGGTTTTGCCGTCGTACACCGCCAACATAAGGGGCATCACTTAAGGCAGACTTAAGGCGCAGCATGCCGCCCTTGCGTCCGCAGCAGCGCTTCAGGCAGGCTGGAAGCGCACCAAGACACCGAGGCCGCCGCCGTCGATGCCGTCTTCAAACGTGACGCTGGCGCCATGGCGTTGGGCGATGCGCCTGACGATCGCCAGTCCGAGCCCGCTGCCTGGCGCGGTCGCCTGCGTGCCGCGTGCAAAGCGGCCGAATACGTGCTCGCGCTCGTCTTGCGCGATGCCAGGTCCGCTGTCGCGCACGGCGATCGCCGGCACACCATCGCGCAGCGCCACGCCGACGTCCACGCGGCCGCCTGCCGGCGTGTAGCGAATCGCGTTGTCGATCAAGTTGGACAGCAGCGTGAACAGCGCAGGCGCGTCGGCCTCGACGCACAGCGGCGGCGCGTCGGTGACGCCCAGGTCGACATCCTTCGCTGTCGCGATCGGCGCGAGCTCGCGGGCAACGTCGCGCGCCAGTTCGCCCAGGTCGACCGGCGTTCGCGCGCCATCGAGCTCCGCGTGCTCCTCCCGCGCGAGCGCGAGCAGTTGCGATGCGAGCCGCGTCGCCCGATCGATGCCGCCTTTCATCGCCAGCAGCGCCGCGTCACGGTCGGCGTCGACCGTGGCGCGCTCGGCAAGCTGCGCCTGAAGGTGCAACGCGGCCAGCGGCGTGCGCAGCTCATGCGCGGCATCAGCGACGAACGCACGTTGTGCGCGCAGCGCGGCCTTCAGTTTTGCCAGCAGGTCGTTGAGTGCACCCACCAGCGGCGCCACTTCCTGCGGCCAGCCGCGCTCGTCGAGCGGCGCGAGTTCGGCGGCACTGCGCTTGCCGACCGCGCCGGCGAGGCGCGCCAGCGGCGCCAGCGCGCGTTCAATCGCGAACCAGATGAACAGCGCCAGCAGCGGCGCGATCAGCACCAGCGGCAGCGTCGTGCGCCAAGCCATGCTGGTTGCGAGCTCGTTGCGCGCCGCGAGCGGTTGCCCAACCTGGATCACCTGGCCGTTGGCCAGCACGCTGTAGACCCGCCAGGGGCCATCTTTGGCAGGCACGGTGGCGAAGCCGGGCGCTGCGCGCGCCGGTCCGTCGCGCGTTGGATGCGAACGGAACACCTGCACGCCATCGCGATTCCAAATCTGCACGACCAGCGGCGTCGCCGCGTCGCCGTGCAGCGCGATCTGCGGCGCGGCCAGCGGCATGCCTGTGATCGACGCCGCCGTCTGCTGCAACTGCACGTCGAACAGCGCGTTGGCTTCCTCGCGTGCACGTTCGTAGGTGAAGAACGCGGCGAGCACGATTGCCACCAGCAGCCCGCAGGCAAGCGGGACGATCAGCGCCCGGCGAATCGATTTCATCGTCGCGGCAGCCTGTAGATCACGTTCACGTCGTGGCCGCGGACGGCACGGCGATCATCCAGCCCAGTCCGCGCACGTTGCGAATCCAGCCTGCGCCGAGCTTCTTGCGCAACGTGGACAGGTGCACTTCGACCGCATTGCTGTCAACGCTGTCCTTCCACGTGTAGAGCTTTTCTTCGAGCTGCGCGCGCGACAGGATCGCTCCCGGCCGCGCCAGCAGCGCGTCGAGCAGCGTGAACTCTCGCGCCGACAGCGACAGGGTGGCGCCGTCGAGCGTCACCGCATGCGTGGCAGGATCGAGCGACAGCGTGCCCAATGCCAAGCGCGGTGCGGCGCGGCCGAGTTCGCGCCGCAGCAGCGCGCGCATGCGGGCGGCGAGCTCGCTCAGCTCGAAAGGCTTGGTCAGGTAGTCGTCGGCGCCAGCATCGAGCCCTGCAACACGGTCGCTGACGGCGTCTCGCGCGGTCAGGACCAGCACCGGCCGCCGGTCGCCGCGCCGGCGCATCCCCTGCAGCACGTCAAGCCCATCGCGACGCGGCAGTCCGAGGTCGAGCAGCATCATGTCGTGCACGTTCTCGGCCAGCGCCAGTTCGGCAGCGCGGCCATCGCGTACCCAATCAACGGCGAAACCGTCCTGCGCGAGTCCGCGACGCACGCCGTCGCCGATCATCGCGTCGTCCTCGGCCAGCAGCACCCGCATCGCGGACGCTACTTGCCGGGCTCGAACTTGAGCGACACGGAATTCATGCAATAGCGCAGTCCCGTGGGCTCGGGTCCGTCCTCGAACACGTGCCCCAGGTGCGCCTCGCATGCAGCGCACACGACTTCGGTGCGCTCGATACCGAACGACGTGTCGGTGTGCTCCGCGACGTTGTCGTCGGCCAGCGGCTTGGTGAACGACGGCCAGCCGCAACCGGCGTCGAATTTGGTCGACGACTCGAACAGCGGCGTGCCGCAACCGACGCAGCGGTAGGTTCCGCTGTCCGTCTTGTCCCAGAATTCACCGCTGAACGGGCGCTCGGTGCCTTTCTGGCGTGCGACGCGGAACTGCTCGGGCGTCAACTGCGCGCGCCACTCGTGTTCGGTCTTGCGGATCTTGTCAGGCATGAATGTCCTCGTTTGCAACGGGTTGCGAAGGGCGCGGAAGGCCGCGTCGATGCGCTATAGTAAGTCGTGGCGAAGTTGCCACACGCAAGCAGGTATCGTTGGAGCGTCGCGGGCGTCTGGCCGTTCCCGCGTCCGGCACTTGCACAAACATCCAAATCACCGCGATCGGCGCTTTCTATGGACTTGGGCATTGGCGGCAGGAAGGCGCTGGTCTGCGCCGCCAGCAAGGGATTGGGACGCGGTTGCGCCGAAGCGCTGGCGCGCGAAGGCGTCGACGTGACGATTTGCGCACGCACGCCGGCCGACGTCGCGCGTGCGGCGGAGGAAATCGGAGACCTTGCGAAGCGCAAGGTCATCGCGGTGGCGTGCGACATCACGACGCCGGAGGGGCGCGCCAAGGCGCTCGCCGCCTGCGGCGCCCCGGACATTCTCGTCAACAACGCCGGCGGGCCGCCGCCCGGCGACTTTCGCGACTGGGATCGCGATACCTGGATCCGCGCGCTCGACGCCAACATGCTGACGCCGATCGAGCTGATCAAGGCCACCGTCGACGGCATGATCGCGCGCAGGTTCGGCCGCATCGTCAACATCACATCGTCAGCGGTGAAGGCGCCGATCGACGTGCTCGGCCTGTCCAATGGCGCGCGCAGCGGGCTGACCGGTTTCGTCGCGGGCCTCGCGCGCAGGCTGGCCGTGCACAACGTGACGCTGAATAACCTGTTGCCTGGCCCTTTCGATACCGACCGGTTGCGCAAAAACATCGCGCTGCGCGCAAAAACCCAGGGGAAAACAGCTGACGAAGTGGCCGCGGCCGCGAGTGCCGCCAATCCAGCGGGTCGCTTCGGCAACGCCGCCGAATTCGGCGCGGTATGCGCGTTCATGTGCAGCGCGCAGGCTTCGTACCTGGTCGGCCAGAACATCCTGCTCGACGGCGGAGCCTACCCTGGCACGTTCTGACGCGAACGCTGTCACATGGCTGTCGCAGGCGAGCCAGTCCTGCGGTCCGATGCGCGGCGCTGCGTTGCTTCTGTTTCCGGACTCCGATTGCGAAAAGGCCATGATCGATCTCTATTACTGGACCACACCCAACGGGCACAAGATCACGATATTCCTCGAGGAAGCCGGGCTCGAATATGTGCTGCGGCCGGTCAACATCAGCAACGGCGAGCAGTTCGCGCCCGAGTTCCTGGCGATTGCGCCAAACAACCGCATCCCGGCCATCGTCGATCGCGATCCGCCGGACGACGGCCCGCCGATTTCGCTGTTCGAGTCCGGCGCCATCCTGCTCTACCTTGGCGGCAAGACCGGGAAATTCCTGCCGACCGACCTGCGCGAACGCTGCGACTGCGTGCAATGGCTGTTCTGGCAGATGGCCGGCCTCGGTCCGATGCTCGGCCAGAATCATCATTTCTCGAACTACGCGCCGGAGAAAATTCCGTACGCGATCGAGCGCTACGTGAAGGAAACGGCGCGGCTGTATGCGGTGCTCGACAAGCGACTCGAAGACCGCGAATACATCGCGGGTGATTACACGATCGCCGACATGGCGTGCTATCCATGGATACTCCCCGAGCGCCAGGGGCAGGACATTGAGCAGTTCCCGCATCTCAAGCGCTGGCGCTCGGCAATCGGGGCGCGGCCCGCAGTGGTGCGTGCGTACGCGTTGGCGAAAGGCATCAACGAGAAGCCGTCGGTGATGGACGAGCGCTCGCGCGGCGTGCTGTTCGGCCAGGACGCGGCAACGATTCGCGGCAACCGCTAAGCCATGGTTCGCGCGCTGCGCAGTACGAGGCCGCGGGAATGAGGCGCCGCGCTGCACACGACGCTGGGTTCCCGCTTGCGCGGGAATGACGGAGGCGACGCTTTCTCGGGAATGGCGGTCCGAGCAGCGGCAAGTCCTCGTGGTACCGAGGAGTGACGATTCGACCGGCGCGACCCCGACGGGATGCGGGGGCATCGGTCCAAAGCGAGTTCGCGAAGCGTGTTTGAGCGACGACCGATGTCCTCGCGTTCCGTCGGCAATCAACGGCGCTGGGATTCCGCTTACGCTGGAGCGACGCTGGGTTTGCGCTTTCGCGGGAATGGCGGAGGTGACGCTTTCGCGGGAATGACGGGCGGTGATGCGCGCGACGCGGGTTTCCCACTTCGCGCGAATGACGGGTGCGGGTGGCTAGTCTTGGCGCGGCGTCAGGCGCTCGCGAGCGGAATTACCTGCGCTGCCATTTCCGTCGCACGCTCGATCGCCACGTCGACGTCGAACGCAATGTCGCCCTGCACATCCGGAACGCCGCTCGCATGCACGCCGGCGAAGTCGTGCAGGCGGCGATCAAGCAGGTGCGTCGGCACCACGTTGCCGAGTGCGCGGTAGATCGTTTCGAGGCGACCCGGCGAGCGGCGTTCCCATTCGCGCAGCATCAGTGACACCTGCTTGCGCTGCAGATGCTCCTGCGAGCCGCACAGGTTGCACGGGATGATCGGGAACGCGCCCAAGTCGGCGTAGCGCGCGAGGTCGTGCTCCCGCACGTAGGCTAGCGGGCGGATGATCACGTGGCGGCCGTCGTCGGACGCGAGCTTCGGTGGCATTGTCTTCAGCTTGCCGCCGAAGAACAGGTTGAGGAAGAACGTCGCGAGTATGTCGTCGCGGTGATGTCCGAGCGCGATGCGCGTGGCGCCGAGCTCTCCGGCAACGCGATACAGCACGCCGCGGCGCAGCCGCGAGCATAGCGAGCACATCGTCGCGCCCGCGGGCACCACGCGCTTGACGACGCTGTAGGTATCCTGCTCGGCGATGTGGAACGCGACGCCGCGCCGTGCGAGATATTCGGGCAGTACGTGCGCGGGAAAGCCAGGCTGCTTCTGGTCGAGGTTGACCGCGATCACGTCGAAGCGCACCGGAGACGATTCCTTCAGGGCCAGCAGGATGTCGAGCATGCCGTAGCTGTCCTTGCCGCCCGACACGCACACCATCACGCGATCGCCTTCACCGATCATCGCGAAATCGCCGATCGCCTCGCCGACCTGGCGGCGCAAGCGCTTGCGCAGCTTGTTGGCTTCCAGTTCGGCGCGACGCGGGTCGCGGGCAGGCGCCGGGTCTATCTCGCGCGCAGGCGTTGGCGCCATATGGGTGGCGACTGACGCGGGTGCTTTGGCGACCGGGTTTTTCATCGCCCGATTTTACCGCGTGCCATGCGTTTCGACGGCGCGCAGCGGCGTGCCGTCAGTCGCGATGGAACGCGATCTGGACTTCGGTACTGCGACCTCCCTCGCCGGCCGGGAACGTCCAGCGGGACAACGCGTCGGTGACCGCGCGGTCGAACACGCGCGACGGGCGCGCGTCGACGATGCTTACCGCGCTGACGTGGCCTGCGGCATCGATGGTCACGCGGGCGGTGACAGTGCCCGTCGCAACGCCGCGCGTGATCGCCTCGCGCGGAAATTCCGGGTCCGGGCGTGTCAGCGGAAGCAATCGCGCCGCGGCAGGTGGAAGTGCGGCGGCGGCGCCGGGTGCCGCCATCGCGAGCTTGACGGGTGCCGTCTGCTGCGTGACTGCCGTCGGCTGCGTGCCTGGCGTCGCCGCGCGTGCCACGGGAAGCGTGGCGGGGCTCACGGGTTCGGCTACCCCCGTCTTCACGGGAGGAACGAGGGCCGGCGCGCTCGCTCGCAAAGCGGCCTGTTGCGCCGCGGAACTCGGATCGACAGCCACTGTGGAAGTCGGATCTCCCACGGGTGCGCTGGGGTTCGTGGCGGTGGCAACGCGCGGTTCGGGTGCCGTTGGCGTGGCGGGCGCCGGCGCTGTGGCGAAATTGCGCGCCGTTGCCGGCGCCGGTGTAACCGGAACGAGGGAGAGGGTCGGGGACAGGGCGGGCGACCGAACGGGGACGGATGTTTCCTGCCCGGCGCGCGGGGTCGCGCGCGCCAGCTCCGAGCCAGAAACCGCCGGCTGAGCGGTCGCTGGTCGCGGACCGACCGGCACCGTCGCAATCTCGCCGTTCGCTGCGCGCCCTACCGGTGCGGAGACAGTGGGCGCGGCAGGTGGCATCGAGACTGGCGCATCGACGACACTTGCCGCGGCGACGACCGGCGCCTGCAGCGAACTCGAACCAGCGGAAATCGAAGCGGGCGCATCGACCGGCTTGCGCACGGCCGGCGAGCGGATCGCGTAGTACACGGCGGCGGCGCAGGCGGCGACCAGCAGCGGCAGCAGCCAGCGCAGCATCGACGGCTTGCGCAGCCCGCCCAGTCCGGCCAGCACCACGCTGGTGGCGGCGGACAGCGAATGCTCGCCGTCCATGGCGATCAGTCCCAGCGATGCGAGCTTGGCAAGATCGCGCTCGAGCTTCGCGCGCTCGAGCGAGCGCTCGTCGGCGAGTTCCTCCAGCGCCTGCGGCTGGTCGAGGAATGTCAGCAGCTTGCGCTGCCCCAGGGACAGGCCATTGGTGGCCTTGCCGAGCTCAGCATCGCCGGCAGTTGTGCGTGACAGCAGGGTTGCAGCGTCTAGGGCCATGATTTCTCGAATGAAAGTCGCAAAATCTCGCACATTGCCAGGGCGTGCCTGAAGGAGGGCGGGCACGTAGGTCCGCAAGCGCCACGCGCCGACGGGCGGCAACCGCATTGCGCCACCATGCGCGATTGTCGCGGTTTCGATAACATTCGTGCAATACGACGAAGGGGGGGCAGCAGTGCAGACGATCCTGGTCGCAAATCCGAAGGGGGGAAGCGGCAAGACCACGCTTGCCACCAACATCGCCGGCTGGCTGGCCGGCAAACGACAACGCGTGGTGCTCGAAGACCGCGATCCGCAGCAGTCGTCGGCGTTCTGGCTGGCCCGCCGTCCGGCACTGTTTCCGCCGATCCTGGCGGCGTCCGGCGCCACCACCGCGAAGGAACTCAAGGCCGACGCCGTGCAGTGGCGCGTGATCGACAGCGCTGCGGGACTGACCGGCGACGACTTGCGCGACGCGGTGCGCGCGGCAGATGTCATGCTGATCCCGGTGTCGCCGTCGGTGTTCGACATGGCGGCCACCGCGCGATTCCTGCAACAGATCGGCGAATTCAAGGCGGTGAAACAAGGCGGACTCGCCCTGGGGCTGGTCGGCATGCGCGTGGATTCGCGCACGCACAGCAGCAGCGATCTCGATGAATTCATGAAGTCCACCGGTGTGCCGGTAGTCACGCAACTGCGCTCGACGCAGGTGTACGTCTACTGCGCCCGGGATGGCGCCAGCATCTTCGACCTGCCGCGCTCGCGCGCAGAACAGGATGCGGAACAATGGCGGCCACTGACGCGCTGGATCGCGCGTCACGCGCCGGGCCGCTAGCGCGGTATGCGGTTGCGCGGTGAGCAAAGCGCTGCGCCGCACTGAATGCAAACGGCCGCCACCTGTCGCCAGGCGCGGCCGTCTGCCGGTGCGTGCTGCGGGTTATTTCTTCGCGGCGTCCTTTGCTGCCGTCGACGCCTTGTCGGCGGCGTCTTTGGTTGCTTCCACGGTCTTGTCTGCTGCATCCTTCGCGGCATCCTTGGTGGCATCGGCTGCGGAAGCTGCGGCTGCCGCCGCCTTGTCGGCTGCATCCTTCGTCGCGTCTGCGGTCGCCTTCGCCGCATCCTTCGTCGCATCTGCCGCGTTCGACGCGGCTTGCTTCGCCTTGTCGGCTGCCTGGTTGGCGTCCTGACCACACGCTGTCAATGTGGCCGCCAATGCGAGCGCCACCAGCGTGGCCATCGTACGCAATTGCATGTTGAAACTCCTCTCTGGAAATGGGTTGTACGCCGGCCGGAACTCTGGCACGGGCGTACAACATTTTACAACGGCTCGCTGGCCGGCAGCGGGTGTTTCGGCATTTTAACGTTGCGCCGCTCGATATGTGCGAGCAAGACGCCGCCGGCGACGACGATGGCCATGCCAACCAGCGACCATCGGTCGGGCAGTTGGTGAAACAGCAGGTAGCCGTAAACGGTCGCCCACAGCAGCTGCAGGTACGTGAACGGCGTGAGCATCGACGCCGGCGCGCGCAGGTAGGCTGCAATCAGGAAATGATGGCCGATGCCGGCCGCAAGCCCGGCGGCGCAAAACAGCAGCAACGTGCGCCAGTCGAGCGAGCCCATGTCGACCCACGGCAGCGCCAGTGTCGACGCCAGCGTCCCCACCACCGCACTGTAGAACAGTGTCGTGTAGGCACTGTCGTCCTGCAGCTTGCGCGTGTAGACGCCATATAGAGCGTTGCACATCGCCGCGGCCACCATCAGCAGCGCGGCCGGACTGAACACGGCCGAGCCGGGACGCATCAGGATCAGCACGCCGCCGAAGCCCGCAAACACCGCGAGCCAGCGTGCGCGCGTCGGTTCCTCACCCAGCATCGGCGCGGACAGCATCACGATGAACACGGGCGCAAGGAACGTGATTGCCGAGCCTTCCGCCAGCGGCAGGAAGCGCAGGCCGGCGAAGAAAAAGACGGTGGCGCCGAACAGGCACGCCGAGCGCGCGAGTTGCAGCCGCAAACGGCTGCTGCGCCAGAATCCATTGCCGGCGCGATGCCAGGCGAATGGGGTCACCACGCACAGCTGCCCTGCGTAGCGCGCCCACACCACGAGCAGCAGCGCATGGTCCTGCACCAGGAACTTGGCGGTCGCGTCGAGCGACGACAGCGCCACGCCCGCCAGCAGGAAGGACGGCAGCGCTTGCGCAAGCGGATGCACCCGCTGCGCGACTTCGCTCATGCGCACATTGCGGTCATCGCAGGCTGTGCGTGCAACCGGTGCCGGGCGTCAGGCGGCGATAAGTTCGCGCAGCACGAAGGGCAGGATGCCGCCGTGCCGGTAATAGTCGACCTCGATCGGCGTGTCGATGCGGCACAGCACCGGCACGTCGAACGACTTGCCGTCCCTGCGCGTGACCCGCAGCGTCAGGTCCTGCTGCGGACGTATCGCCGGCGGCACGACGATGTCGAAAGTCTCCATGCCGGTGATGCCGAGCGACTCCACCGAATCGCTGCCCTTGAATTGCAACGGCAGCACGCCCATGCCGACCAGGTTCGAGCGGTGGATGCGTTCGAAGCTCTTCGCGATCACCGCCTTGACGCCGAGCAGTTGCGTTCCCTTGGCGGCCCAGTCGCGCGAGCTGCCGGTGCCGTATTCCTCGCCGCCGAACACGACGGTCGGCGTGCCTTCCGCGATGTAGCGCATCGCTGCGTCGTAGATCGGCATCTTCTCGCCCGACGGCTCGAACAGGGTGACGCCTCCTTCCTCGCGTGTGCCGTCGGCGCGCAGCGACAGCATCAGGTTCTTGATGCGCACGTTGGCGAACGTGCCACGCATCATTACCTCGTGATTGCCGCGCCGCGATCCGTAACTGTTGAAATCAGCCACTGCGACATCCTTCTCCTGCAGGTAGAGACCGGCGGGTGACGTCGGCTTGATAGAGCCGGCGGGCGAGATGTGGTCGGTCGTCACCGAATCGCCGAATATGCCGAGCGCGCGAGCGCCACGAATGTCGGTCGTCGGCTGCGGCTTTATCGTGAAGCTGTCGAAGAATGGCGGCTTGGCGATGTAGCTGGAGATCGGCCAGTCATACACCTGGCCCTCGGCGCCGGCGATCGTCTTCCACATCGGATTGGCATTGGACAGGTCGCTGTACAGACGGCGGAATGTCTGCGGGTCGCGCGCGTAGTTGAGCAGCTGCGCGACTTCGTGCGATGTCGGCCAGATGTCCTTAAGGTATACGGGGCCGTCGGTACCGATGCCGACCGGCTCGGTGGTGAAATCCTTGAGCACGGTGCCGGCGATCGCATACGCCACGACAAGAGGCGGCGACGCGAGGAAATTCGCCTTGATGTTGGGATGGATCCGCGCCTCGAAGTTGCGGTTGCCCGACAGCACGGCGGCGCACACGAGATCATTGCTGGTGATTGCCTCGTTGAATTCCGGAGTCAGGTCGCCCGCATTGCCGATGCACGTGGTGCAACCGTACGCGGCGAGGTTGAATCCGAGCTTGTCGAGATAAGGTAACAGTCCGGTCTTGGTGAAATAGTCGGTGACCACGCGCGAGCCGGGCGCAAGTGACGTCTTGATGTGCGGCGCGACCGTCAGCCCCTTTTCCACCGCCTTCTTCGCCAGCAGTCCAGCCGCCAGCATCACGCTCGGGTTGGAGGTGTTGGTGCACGAGGTGATCGCGGCGATCAGCACGTCGCCGGAGCCGATGTCGATCGACGCCACGCGAGGCGACGGCGCGACGATGTCGGGTGTCGGGCGGTTGTCCACCATCTCCACCAGGTCGCGCGGCGCTGCCTTGCCATTCAGCGACTGGCGGTCGGGCATGCGCTCGCCACCCGCCCACGGAACGTGGAAGCGGCGCGCGAGGTCGTCGGGCTTTTTGGCGAAGCCGCTTTCGCCCACCGGCAGGCTGAAAAGGTCGGTGAAGCGGCTTTTCAGCATCCCGAGCTCGATGCGATCCTGGGGCCGCTTGGGGCCTGCCAGCGAGGTCTTCACCGATGCCAGGTCGAGGGTGACGACACGCGTGTAGTCGATCTCGCCGCTGCGCGGCACGCCGAACAGGTTCTGCGCCTTGAAATACGACGTGAACGAATCGATCTCGGCGTCGCTGCGGCCGGTGGCGCGCAGGTAGTCTACGGTGGCTGCGTCGACCGGGAAGAATCCCATCGTCGCGCCATATTCGGGTGCCATGTTGGCGAGCGTGGCGCGGTCGGGAACCGCCAGCGACGCCGTGCCTTCGCCGA
>JBDTJK010000160.1:0-8121 GCA_039935875.1 Casimicrobiaceae bacterium | reverse complement strand
GTCTCGACATCGCCGAACTGCTGCTGGTCGAGGACGCGCCCCCCGCAACCTCGCTGCCGCGCGGCGTGCCGGCACGCAGCCTTCCTGCGTGGCATTTCGATCCCACCGCAGCCACGCGCGCGCTGTCGCGTCATTTCGGCACGCACGATCTGTCCTCCTTCGGCGCGCAGGAAATGCCGCTGGCCGTCGGCGCAGCGGGTGCACTGCTCGGCTACGCGGCGTCGACTCAGCGTGCGGCACTGGCGCACGTGCGTGCATTGGAGGTCATCAACGGCAGCGCGCTGATCGAAATGGATCCGGCAACGCGGCGCAACCTCGAGATCGTGTCTCCAATGTCCGGTAGCGGCGACTCGACGCTGCACGCGCTGCTCGACCGCTGCGTCACCGCCGCAGGTAGCCGCGCGCTGCGCGCGTGGCTGACGGAGCCCGTGCGCGATCCGACGGCGGCCATCGCCCGCCACGATGCGATCGGCGCACTGCTCGCGGATGTGCGTGCGCGCGACGCGCTGGCGGTGCTTTTGCGTCGCACCACCGACGCCGCGCGGGTCGCGGCGAGAATCGCATTGCAGTCGGCGCGCCCGCGCGAGCTCGCGGCGCTGCGCGACACACTGGTCGCGGCGCCGTGTCTGGCCGAGGCCATCGCACGCCTGGGCGTGCCGTTCGCGGCATCCGCGGCGGCGGCGCTCGCGATCGACCCGCAGTGGTCGCTGTTGCTGCAGCGCGCGATCGCCATCGAACCTGCCGCGAATATTCGCGATGGCGGCGTGTTCGCCGCCGGATATGACGCGGACCTCGACGAGCTTCGCGCGATCGACACGCAGTGCGGCGATTTCCTGCTAGGGCTCGAGCGCCACGAGCGCGAGCGCACCGGCATCGCGAGCCTCAAGGTCGAGTACAACCGCGTGCATGGCTTCTACATCGAAGTAACACACGGCAACGTGGCCCGCGTGCCCGACGATTACCGACGGCGGCAGACGCTGAAGAATGCCGAGCGCTACATCACGCCGGAATTGAAGGCGTTCGAGGACAAGGCGCTGTCGGCGCAGGAGCGCGCGCTGGCACGCGAGCGCGCACTGTACGACGCGTTGCTCGAATCGTTGCTGCCGGCGATCCCCGAGCTGCAGGCGGCTGCGCGTGCGCTGGCCGACATCGACGTGGCAGCCGCGCTGTCGGTGTGCGCAGGAACGCTCGGATGGGTACGTCCGGCGTTTACCGGCGAATGCGGCATCGAGATCATCGGTGGCCGCCATCCGGTCGTCGCGCAGCAGGTCGAATCGTTCGTCGCCAACAACCTGCAGCTTTCACGCGAGCGGCGCCTGCTGGTTGTCACCGGACCCAACATGGGCGGCAAGTCGACTTACATGCGCCAGGCCGCGCTGATCGTGCTACTCGCTTATTGCGGCTCGTACGTACCGGCGCAAAGCGCGACGCTGGGACCGATCGACGCCATCTACACGCGCATCGGCGCCGCCGATGACCTCGCTGGCGGACGTTCGACCTTCATGGTGGAGATGACGGAAGCCGCGTACATCGTCAATCGCGCGACGCCGCAAAGCCTCGTGCTGATCGACGAGATCGGGCGCGGCACGTCGACGTACGACGGGCTTGCGCTGGCGTGGGCCATCGCGCACCGGCTGGCGGAAACGAACCGCAGCCTTACGCTGTTCGCCACGCATTACTTCGAATTGACAGCACTGGCATCCGAAATCAAAGGCTGCGCCAACGTCCATTTCGACGCCGTCGAGACGCACGCACGCACGGGCGACGGCATCGTCTTCCTGCACGCCGTCGCCGATGGGGCCGCTAGTCGCAGCTACGGTCTGCAGGTGGCGCGCCTCGCCGGCCTGCCGCAGGAAACCGTCCGCCATGCGCGCAATTACCTCGCGCGCCTCGACCAGTTCTCGGCACGCGCCGAGGGCCAGCAGGACCTGTTCACCGCCGATGCGCCATCGACTGTGCCCGCCGCCGCGCACGAATCGGCACTTGCGGCGCAGCTCGCCGCGCTCGACCCCGACGCGCTGTCGCCACGCGAGGCGTTGCAGAAGCTCTATGAACTGAAGCGGATCGCCGGCGAATTGTCGTGAGCTGCAGCGCCGCTCAGGATGGTGGCGCGCGCACGATCGCGCTGCGAAACTCGCGCAGCTTGGCCTTGACCACGGCGGCATTCTCGCGGCCCATGCGCAGCAGGATCTTCTGCCCCGCGGGCAGCGCTTCCAGCGCCGGGTCGGCGTACGTATAAACGACTTTCGGCTGTGCCAGCGCGATCGGTCCGTCGATGTCGGGCGTGGCCAGCAACACGTCGATCACCGTCACCAGCCGGTCGTTGAAGTAACCGTTCGGATAGCCGAGTTCGCGGTATGCCTGCTGGAACAGCGGGTAGTTGCCGAGGTAGATGCGCGCAACGGCCTTCGCGTCGATCGACTTGACGACGTTCACATAAGCGGAATAGCGGGCGGCGTTGCCGGCGGCGATCGTGATCGCATCGCCGTCCTGCGCAACCACCATCCGCCCGGGAACCGGATTGAACGCGATCACCGTCGGTGAAATATTGTCGCGCGGCAACGCGTCGACCGCGGCAACGACGTTGCGCACGATGCGATCGACGCGC
The DNA here is from genome assembly GCA_039935875.1 of Casimicrobiaceae bacterium. Lineage (GTDB taxonomy): Bacteria > Pseudomonadota > Gammaproteobacteria > Burkholderiales > Casimicrobiaceae > VBCG01. The sequence continues at coordinate 5,513 of JBDTJK010000160.1, read as the reverse complement.
AGGAACGACGGCAGCGCGTGATCGGCGAAGAGTCCGGCCAGCAGGTCGCGCATCGTGGCATCGCTGTGATCCAGCGGCACCGCTTCGGCGGCCGGGGCTGCCGGCGCCAGCGGCGCGTCCTGCACGGGATGCATTTCAGCCGGCGCCGCGGGTGCGGCGACCGGCGGAGGCGGCGCCGGCGTCGCCACCAGCGGCGGCGGAGGCGGTGCAACCTGGCGCGATAAATACCAGGCGCCAACGCCCACCAGCGCAGCGACGATCGCAGCCCCCAGAATGATGATCGAACGGCTCATCGTAGGTGGTTATGGCTCATCCATGCGTAGAACCGCACCACCCGCATTTGGTTCCCATGCGGTCATTGCGGCACACCCGCACAATGCGCGGCAAGCCGCACTGCGTCAATGGTGATGCCCATGCGCGCCGTGCACGTGGCCATGCGTGATTTCCTCCGCGGTGGCCGGACGCACGTCGATGATGGTGGCGTCGAAACGCAGGCGTTGGCCGGCAAGCTCATGGTTTCCATCCAGCACCGCCTTGCCATCGGCAACGTTGGTGACGCGGAACACGATCTCCTCGCCGTCCTTCTCGGCAACCAGGTAACCCCCTTGCGTGACGTCCGGCGGCAGGCTGTCGACCGGCTCGACACGAATCAGCGCGGCATCGTATTCGCCGAAGGCATCGGCAGGCTCGAGCGTCACCGAAACCGTGTCACCCGCCTTCTTGTTGTTGATCGCTTCCTCGACCTTCGGGAATATGCCCGAGTGGCCGCCATGCAGGTAAGTGATCGGTTCGGCGCCGGTTTCCTCGATGACCTTGTTGGCGGCGTCCAGCAGCTTGAATTGCAGGGTCACTACGGTGTTGGCGAAGGCGTTCATAAGGAGTCCCGTGCGAGGGCGCGAGCGGCCAAGGAAAGTGTTGCGATTGTAGCGCGCCGCTATACTGCGACCGGTTTGTCTCTTGAAGCACGCACGCCCCGATGACCGCGTCGCAAATCCTGGATGATCGCCGCCTCGCAGCCGAATTCGTCTCCCGCCATTGGCACCGGAAGGCACTGCTGCTGCGCGGCGCAGTGCCGGGGTTCGGCGGCATTTTCAGCTGGCCCGAGCTTCGCGCACTGGCGGCGCGCGACGACGTCGAGTCGCGGCTGGTGATTCGGGAAGGCACGCGCTGGACGATGGCGCGCGGTCCGTTCGCCGCACGCACCTGGCGCGAGCTGCCATGCCGGCAATGGACGCTGCTGGTGCAGGGAACCAACCTGCACGACCGTCGCGCAGACGCATTGTTGCGGCGCTTCGCGTTCCTGCCGTATGCGCGCCTGGACGACCTGATGGTCAGCTATGCGGCGCCCGGCGGTGGCGTCGGGCCGCATGTCGACGACTACGATGTGTTCCTGCTGCAGGGCCCTGGCCGGCGGCGCTGGCGCTACGGGCGCCAGCACGACCACACGCTGGTGCCACGGCGGCCGCTGAAGATCCTCGCGCATTTCACGCCGCGGCACGACGACGTGCTCGCCGCAGGTGACATGCTGTACCTGCCGCCCGGCGTCGCGCACGACGGCGTCGCGATCGACGCCTGCACCACGTATTCGATCGGGTTCCGCGCGGCGGGCGCCACCGAGCTCGCGCAGGCATTCCTCGACCATCTGCGCGACCACATCGACTTGCGCGGCCGCTATGCCGATGCCGACCTAGCCGCCACGCGCACCCCTGCGCGTATCGATGCGCAGATGCAGTCGCGTATCGCGGCGCTGCTGGCCAGGCTGCGCGTCGACCGCGGCATGGTGGACGCGTTCGCCGGCAGCTTCCTGTCGGAGCCCAAGCCCGACGTGTTTTTCACGCCGCCGCCCGTGCCGGTCACGCGCGCTGCGTTCGCCCGCGCAATCCGCGCGCGAGGCGTGGCGCTCGACCGGCGCACGCAACTGCTGTATGACACGCGGTCGTTCTACATCAACGGCCAGCAACTGCGCGCGCCGCGCGAGGCACGCCGCGATCTCGCCGCGCTGGCCGATTCCCGCGCACTGGTGGCGACGCAATGCGCCGCGCTGGCCGCTGCGGCAATTTCGCAACTCTATCTCTGGTATCGCGATGGATATATCGACACCGGCGCCTGACCTGCCGCCAACTCCGCGCGAAGCGCTGCTGTCCAACGTCGCCGAACAGGTGACGGCGATCGACGAAATCGTGGGCTATGCAGCGTCGCGCATGCAGATCTTCGACACCGACATGAGCTGGAGCGGATGGGGCCGCCCGCAGCGCGTCGACGCGGTCAGCCGATTCCTGCGCCGCGGACGCCATGCGACCCTTGAAATCATCGTCCACGACACGCGCTGGCTGGAAGCGTATTCGGGGCGCCTGCTGATGCTGTTGCGGCAGTTTCCGCATGCGGTGACGATCTATCGCACCGGACCGGCGGCAGCGGGGGCGATGGACCCTCTGGTGCTCTGCGATCGCGTCCATTGCGTGCACCGCTTCCACATCGACCAGCCGCGCGGCGCGCTGATCGTCGCGCAGCCGACAACGGTCAAGCCGCTGGCGGCACGCTTCGACGAGATCTGGGGCACCGGCGAACCGGGTCTGTCGGGTACGACACTCGGACTGTAGCGGCGGTGCAGCGCGTTTTGCGACTCGCTGGCGCGGCCAGCGATGGCGTGTGACGCCGCGGCGTCAGGAAAGCGGGACGCCGATGCGCGCGGCCACTTCGCGATACTTGCCGATAACGTCGCCAAGATCGCGACGGAAGCGGTCCTTGTCCATCTTCTCGCCGCTCGCCGCATCCCACAATCGGCACCCATCCGGCGTGAACTCGTCGCCGAGCACCAGCGGCCCGCGTGGATCATCGAGCGGGTGGCCGAATTCGAGCTTGTAGTCGACCAGTACGATGCCCGCATCGGCGAACATCGGCTTCAGCACCGAGTTGACCTTGTGCGTCATCGCCTTCATCTGCGCGATCTCATCGGCGCTCGCCCAGCCGAGGATGCGGATGTGGTCATCGTTGCATAGCGGATCGTGCAGCGCGTCGCTCTTCAGGAAGAACTCGAACAGCGGTTCCGATAGCGCGGTGCCCTCATCGAGGCCATAGCGCTTTGCCATCGACCCTGCGACGACATTGCGCACCACGCACTCGACCGGAAGCATCCTCATTTTCTTCACAACCGACTCGCGCGCGCTGGTCATGCGCAGGAAGTGAGTGCGGATGCCTGACCCGGCCAGGCGACCCATCACATAGGCGTTGAAGCGATTGTTGGTCTCGCCTTTCTGCTCCAGCTTGGCGAGCTTGGCGCCATCAAACGCGGAGACATCGTCACGGTAATGCATGATCACGACATTGGCGTCATCGGTCGCATACACCGTCTTCGCCTTGCCTTTGTACAGCTCCTCGCGCTTGTCCATCGACGACCCCGTTTGGTTGATTAGTTGAATGCGCGCCATTCGAAGCCGCAATCCTGCTCGGCGATGCCGATCCAGTCGGGCGCACAGTTGAGAGCCGACGCGAGTGCCTCGCGCGCGAGTTGCGGCCGGTTGTTCTCGCGTGACAGATGCGCGGCAAGCACGTGCTGCAGGTGCGACACGTCCAGCGATGCCAGCAGCGACGCCGAATCTTCGTTGCACAGGTGGCCGAAGCGGCCGGAGATCCGCTGCTTCAGCGATGCGGGGTAATTGCCGTTGCGCAGCATCTCGCGGTCGTGATTGCATTCGAGCACCAGCGCGTCGCAACCCGTGAGGCTGCTGCGCACGTGCGGCGTCGACATGCCGAGGTCGGTCAGCACGCCGAGCCGGTGGTCGCCGTCGCCGACGACGAACTGCACCGGCTCGCGCGCGTCGTGCGGCACTGGAAACGGACACACTTCGAGGTCGCCGATCACCAGCGAATCATGGCTGTCGAAACCGTAGACGCGTGCGATGCCGTCGAAGCGCCCGGCTACCGCCGTCAACGTGCCGAACGTCAGCCACACGCCGATATCGTGGCGCGCCGCAAACGCGGGAACGCCCCCGACATGGTCGGAATGCTCATGGGTGACGAAGATCGCGTTGATCGACGCCGGCTCGATACCGATGCGCGCAAGGCGTGCAGTGCAGTCGCGCACGCCGAACCCGCAGTCGATCATGATGCGCGTGCTGCCGGCCTCCACCACCAGGCAATTGCCTTCGCTGCCCGAACCAATGGAGGCGAAGCGCATCAGCCGCAGCCGCCGACCGCGACGGGTGTGCCGCCGCCAGCCGCGCCGGCGGCAACCACGCGCGGCACCGCGCGGCGCGAGGTGGCGACGCGGTCTATTTGAGCTGGTCCTTCAGCAAGCCGAGGATCTTGTCCGCGATGGCGGTCCGATCCTGTGCGCCGTTGGCATCCTGCACGCTGACCACGCTGCGCGGTGCCGCATCGGCCACCAGCACGCGGTATTGCTCCGGCTTGTCCTTGTCGTCGCTCTTCCAGAACATCAGCTTCGACAGGAAACCGCTTTCGCGGTCCTTCTTCGACATGTCGATCTCGGGATTCGCATAGCGCACGTAGTAAAGGCCCTTCGAGCGATCGCGATCGACCACAGTGAATCCGGTGCGATCGAGCGCAAGTCCCACGCGTCGCCACGCCCGATCGAACGTATCGTCGACAACCAGCTGCGAACTGCCGTCCTTGGCTTTCTCGATCAGCGCCTGGTCGGGCTGCGCGGTCGATTGCGCCAACGCTGCGACGGTCTGCGGCTCGCTGGCGCCGAAGCGCTCCATCAGCCGCGCGAGCATCATCGCCTCGAGTTCGGGATTCTCCGGCGTCGGCGCCCACTGGAAACCTGCCGGCGTCGAATTGTCGATCCTGGTCGTGGGCATCTGTTCCATGCCACGATGCGCGATGTAGATTTCCATCGTACCGGGCTCGATGCCACGCTCGATGCGCGTGCGGAACTTGTCGCGCGAGTACGTCGAGCCGAAGATGTCCAGGTACTTGCCGATGTATTTGTGGAACACGTCATCGGGCACCGACGCGCGATTTTCGGCCCAGTCGGTCTCCATGATGCCGAGTGCGGGCTGCTCGCTGGCCAGCACGAAGCCCTGTTCGGTCCAGAACTGGCGCGCCTGAGCCCACGCCTGCTCAGGCGTAGCCTTGACCACCAGCCAGCGCTCGTTGCCCGCACGCGCGATGTGCGCATCCGGATTCTTCGGCAAGAGCTCGACGGTGCGGGGGCTTTTCGCGTCGAGCGCCAGCCCACTTGCGGTATTCAACGCATAGCGGTCGTCGAAGCGCGGCGTCGTCAGCCCCGGCGGGATCTCGAGCGGCGGCGCATTCGACACGGACTTGTAGTCGATCTTCTTGCCGGGCGACGATTCGCAGCCCTGCAGGGCCACGCACAGCGTGACGATTGCGAGAAGCGCGGCGCGGCGCGCCAGCGGATTTGTTGCGACCATGAAGTTTCCCGGGGTCAGGCGACGGCGCCCGCCTCGCGCATCGCGGCGCGGACGACGTCGTGGAACTGCGGTGACAGCGGCACCATCGGCAGCCGCAGCGCGTTGCGAATCCTGCCC
>JBDTJK010000159.1:0-8181 GCA_039935875.1 Casimicrobiaceae bacterium | reverse complement strand
CCGGGCATCACGTGCCCCATGAACTGTTGCGCCTGCTCGAATATCGCTTCGGTGTCGATCAGCAATTCGCCGATGTCCGGCGAGAAGTAATCGCGGATCGCGCGTATGACCAGACTTGATTCCTGGTAGATCAGGTACGCGCCGGACTGGATCTTGGCGGCGTCTTCGACGGCACGCCACAACTGCATCAGGTAGTTCAGGTCCCACTGCAGTTCTTCGGTGCTGCGGCCGATGCCGGCGGTGCGTGCAATGACGCTCATCCCGTCTGCCACGTCGAGGCCGTTGATCGCATCGCGCAACTCGTTGCGTTCCTCGCCCTCGACGCGGCGCGACACGCCGCCGCCACGGGGGTTGTTGGGCATCAGCACCAGGTAGCGACCGGCCAGCGAGATGTAGGTGGTCAGCGCCGCGCCCTTGTTGCCTCGTTCGTCCTTGTCGACCTGGACGATCAGTTCCTGGCCTTCCTTCAACTGCTCCAGCACGCGGCCGCGGCCACCGCCGTCCTTCAGGTACTGCGCGGAGACTTCCTTGAACGGCAGGAAGCCGTGGCGTTCGGTGCCGTAGTCGACGAAGCACGCTTCGAGCGACGGCTCGATCCGCGTGATGACGGCCTTGTAGATGTTGGACTTGCGCTGCTCCTTGGCAGCGGACTCGATATCGAGATCGACCAGCTTCTGGCCGTCGACGATTGCCACGCGCAGCTCTTCGGCTTGCGTGGCATTGAACAGCATGCGCTTCATGCGTCTTGTCCTCGTTCGGCGCGAGGCGCGCGACGGGCAAGGTGGAGCGGTTTACCGATTCCGCGCGACGCCTCGAAAGGCGGCACGCGGCAAGCAATCAATGCACGGCGGCGGTTGCGCTCGAGTCCGCGCACGACGCTAGTCGTGAACGGGAAAAAACGGTGGAGGCACGCAGTTTCATTTGCATCGCGTCGTACGGACCCTGCAAGGATCCGGCAATCATCGTTTTGTCGATCGAGGACTCGAAAAAATCGCTGGTGAACAGCGGGTTTTCCAACCAGACGCGGCTTCTGCAGTCGTTGCGCCAGTGGCGCAAGGAGGGCTCGAAAGCCGCGACGAGGAAACTCTTGCAACGGTCGCCGCGCAGGTTTTTCGGTTCGCCGTATCCCGCCTTGCGGGTGCGACCTGCGCCAATACCCTAAAATCGCTCTTTGTTTGCGGAAGACCTCGATGTTCGGTGGTTTTCCAGCCGGCGAGCAAAAAAACCGGCGTTGCACTTCGGGATCACACCGGGCCGGATGCCGCGTTGACGCGGCCATTTGCCCTCGGGCAACTGGGCCAAGGCGCCCTAGGCGCCTGGCCACCTGATCGGCGATCCAGAGACAATTATAATCGAATGAACGAGTTACGCAAGGATGCCGTGAATCACCTGACGGTCGATGAGGAATCGGCCGGTCAGCGCGTCGACAATTACCTTGCACGTTGCCTGAAGGGCGTGCCGAAGAGCCACATCTACCGGATCCTGCGTTCGGGTGAAGTCCGCATCAATGGCGGGCGCGCCGGACCGGATGCCAAGCTCGCTTCTGGCGACCGGCTGCGCATTCCGCCGATTCGCGTCGCCGAACCCTCCACCCGGGCGCTGGCGCGGCCATTGTCGGGTGCGCCTGTGCTGTATGAAGACGAGGCCATCCTGGCGCTCGACAAGCCTGCGGGCCTGGCCGTGCATGGTGGCAGCGGGATTGCGCACGGATTGATCGAGCAGCTGCGTGCCGCGCGGCCGCAGGCGCGATTCCTCGAACTCGTGCACCGGCTCGATCGGGAGACCTCGGGCGTGCTGCTGGTCGCCAAGAAGCGCGCGGCGCTGGTCGCGTTGCATTCGGCCTGGCGCGACGGCGACGTCGACAAGCGCTACCAGGTCATGGTGCGCGGGCGCTGGCGCGACGCGATGCGCAAGGTGTCGTTGCGGATGCACAAATTTGTCTCGCACGAAGGCGAGCGCCGCGTGCGTGTCGACGACGAAGGGCAGTCGGCGTTGACCATCTTTCGCCGGATCGACGTGTGGCCGAGGCACGTTCCGCCACTTGCGTTGCTGGAAGCCGAGTTGCGCACCGGCCGCACGCACCAGATCCGCGTGCACCTGACGCATCTGGGCTTTCCACTCGCCGGCGACGACAAGTATGGCGATTTCGCGTGGAACCGGGAGCTTGCCAAGGCCGGGTTGAAGCGGATGTTTCTGCACGCGGCGCGACTCGCGCTCGCGCATCCGCTGACCGGCGAACCGCTCGTGTTGGAGTCGCCGCTGCCCGCCGATCTGGCGGCGTACCGTGAATCGCTCGTCACCGGCACCCGCGATGGATGACGCACGCGCCAAGCGTTTCCGGCTGATCGCGTTCGACTGGGACGGCACGCTGGCCGATTCGACGTCGATCATCGCCGACGCGATACGCGCCGCGTGCGGGGACATCGGCGCGGAAGTGCCGGATCCAGTCGCTGCGCGCTACGTCATCGGCCTCGGCCTGGCGGATGCGTTGCGGCATGTCGCGCCGTCGCTGCCGGCCGAACGCCACGCCGACCTCGCGGCGCGCTATCGCCATCACTACCTGGCACGCGACGGCGAGATCCCGCTGTTCGATGGCGCGCAGGAATTGCTGCGCGAGCTCGATGACGCCGGCTATTTCCTGGCTGTCGCCACCGGCAAGAGCCGCCAGGGCCTTGATCGCGCGCTGGCGCACCACGGCTTGTCACGGCGGTTTCACGTGACCCGCACCGCCGACGAAGGGCGTCCGAAGCCATACCCCGACATGCTTCACTACTTGATGGCGACTACGGGGGTCACCGGTACGCAAACGCTGATGATCGGGGATACGACGCATGACCTGGATCTCGCGCGCAATGCAGGCGCGCATTCGGTTGCGGTGAACTATGGTGCGCACGACGCGGCGAGCCTCGCGGCGCGTCTTCCGTTGGCCAGCATCGATTCGATGGCGGCACTGCGTATTTGGCTTGCGGCGAATGGCTGACAGTTGAACGATATGCCAGCATCGCGCGTGAGTGCGCCGTCATTTCCGTGTAAGTGCCCCGTCATCGCCGCGGAAGCGGGGACCCAGCGGCGTTGAACGCACGATAACTGGGAATGATGGCAACGGGCGCCACTACTGTGCGGATGCCTTCGGCAAGCCAGTGATCTGTGCGCCGGCCTCGATGCCATTGCGCCTGAACCATCCCTGGCGCATTTCCAGCGCGTACAGCGCCATACCTTTCGACAGATGCGCGTCTTCGCTGCGCGGCGTCATGTCCTCGATGTTGAGGATGCGTCCGCTTGCGTCGATGAACGCGATCGACAGCGGCGCGAAGGTATTGCGCATCCAGAACGACAACGGCTGTGGCTGCGGGAACACGAACACCATTCCCTCATCCGCGGGAATGCTGAACCGGTTCATCAGTCCGATCTCGCGCGTCCCCGGCGCGTCGGCCACTTCCACGTGAATCACATGTTTGTCGACGCCGAGCCTGACTCGCTGCAGACCACTATTGACGTCAAGCGTGGCCGCACTGCCGGTGGCGGTCGCAATGGCCGGGACGAGGAAGAATGCGAACAGCAGCGGGGCGAATAGCGGGCGGGTCATGGTGTGGAGGTCTCGTGGAAAGGCAGTGTGCGTCGATAAACGCGCCACAGAGCGTAGCTTGCGGCAGTGAACCCGGCCATGCCGAGGGCCATCGTCAGCAGTGTCGCATCCAGCAGCGGGGCGATGCTGCCGGCGTTAAACCCGGACAATGTGAACTGGATGAACCCCTGCAGCGACGACGCGAGCCCGCGCATGCGCGGGAACAGGTCGAGCAACAGCAGCGTCACGCTCGGTGCGACGATCGACGAGCCGATGGTGAAAACGAACGTCGGCGCGATGTTCCACAGCACGCTGGGTGGCGCGAACGCCGAGATCGCGACGTTCATCAACGCCGCGCCGCCCATGAATGCGAAACCGATGTCGACCGTGCGTCGAGGCGTCAGCAGTCCGGCCGCGCGACCGGAAATCGAGGCGCCAATCAGCACGCCCGCGATCAACGGGATGAACAGGTATGCAAAACCCCATGTCGACACGCCGAGCTTGTCGATCAGGAACACGGGTGCCAGCGCAACGTAGATGAAGAAGGCGGCGAAGTTGAGCGCGGGGATGAACGCGAGTAACAGGAATTCGCGGTGCGTGAACACTTCGACATAGTTGTTCCACATGCTGCGTGCGCGCAGCGGCTGGCGCACCTGCGGCGGCAACGTTTCCGCGAGGCTGCGCGCCGTCCAGATGGTGATGGCGATCACCCACAACAGCAGAACCCAGAAAATTGCACGCCATCCCAGCGTGTTGAGCATTGCGCCACCGATGATCGGGGCGACGGCCGGTGCGATGCCGAACACCATCGTGATCTGCGCCATCAGCCGCTGCGCTTCGGGCCCGCTGAACCGGTCGCGGATCACTGCGCGTCCAACAACGACGCCCGCTCCGGCGGACAGGCCCTGCAGACCGCGGAACAGCCACAATGACTGGATGTTGCCGGCGATCGCGCAGCCGAGCGTGGCAACCGCGTAGATGATCATGCCGGCGAGCACGATCGGCCGCCGTCCCCACGCGTCGGACAGCGCGCCGTGCCACAGCATCATCGCGGCGTAGGCGAACAGGTAGATCGACAGCGTCTGCTGCATGGCGATCGGCGACGCATCGAACTCGCGCGTGATCGCGGGAAACGCGGGCAGGTACATGTCGATCGAGAACGGACCCAGCATCGCCAGCGATGCGAGCAGCGCCGCGAAGCCCCAGGTCCGGTCAGCGGCGCTGCCTGTCATGGGGGCGTGGTGCCTTCGGTGAACGGACGCCCGGCCAGCGCGTCGTCCACCGCGCCCTTGTCATACTGCGGCGCGAACATCGAAATGAACGCGTACACGTAACCGCGCAGGAACACCCCGCGGCGCAGCGCGAGGCGCGAAGTGGACTGCCGGAACAGGTGGCTCGCATCGAGTTGCTCGAATGCCGTGTCCTTGCGCGGATCCCATGCCATCTGCGCGACGATGCCCACGCCCATGCCGAGCTCGACATAGGTCTTGATCACGTCGGCGTCCAGCGCCGACAGAACGATGCTCGGTTCGAGTTGGCGCGCGGCGAATGCGGCGTTGATCTGCGAGCGGCCGGTGAATGCGGAGTCATAGGTGATGATCGGCCATTTCGCCAGCGATTCGAGTGTCAGCTTGCCGACGGTCCGCGCCAGCGGATGCCCTTTTGGAACCAGCACGCAGCGGTTCCACGTGTAGCACGGCAGCGAGACCAGTTGCGGGTAGTCGCTCAGCGCTTCGGTGGCGATTGCGAGGTCCGCCTCGCCGCTCTCCACCTGCTCGGCAACCTGGTGGGGGTTGCCCTGGTGCAGCAGCACCCGCACCTTCGGATAGCGCGCCGCAAACTCCTGCAGCACCTTCGGCAATACGTAGCGCGCCTGGGTGTGCGTGGTGGCGATCGCCAGCGTGCCGCTGTCCTCGGCGCGAAACTCGTCGGCGATACGCTTCATGTTGACGACTTCGCGCAGCGCCCGGCGTGCCGTTGCTACCACCACTTCTCCGGCTGGCGTCATCGATGTCAGGCGCTTGCCCTGGCGGACGAACACCGCGAGACCGAGTTCGTCCTCGAGTTGCCGGATCTGTTTGCTGATGCCGGGCTGCGACGTAAAGAGCGCTTCGGCAGCGTCGGAAACGTTGAGGCCGTGGTCCACCACCGCGCACAGGTAGCGAATTTGCTGGAGATTCATGGATAGTTATAACGTCGAACGACATTGAACACGGTTTATTATATAAACGTTGGTTAGATTTACCCGGCTGAATTCAGCTATTTGGTTATAACCAAGACTTCCGGACCCTCGCCATGGCGCAACTGCTCACTGTCCACCCGACGCACCCGCAACCGCGCCTGGTCCGCCGCGCTGCGGAAATCCTCGCCGACGGGGGCGTGCTCGCGTATCCGACCGATTCCAGCTACGCGATCGGTTGCCGTCTGGGGGACCTCGACGCCGTGCGGCGTATCCGCGCGCTGCGCGGCATCGATGACCGCCATCACCTGACGCTTTTGTGCCGCGACATGGCGGATGTCGGACGCTATGCGCATGTCGACAACTGGCAGTTCCGCATCCTGCGTCTCGCCGCTCCGGGCCCGTTCACGTTCCTGCTACCCGCGACGCGCGACGTCCCGCACCAGTTCAAGCACGCCAAGCGCCATACGATCGGCGTGCGCATCCCGTCGCACCCGTTCCTGCGCGCGCTGCTCGCCGTCCACGGCGAACCCATGGTCAGTTCGACGTTGATTCCGCCGCAGCAAGAAGCGGCGCTGCCGGACGCGGACGCCGTTCGAGGGCGCTACGAGCACGAACTGGATGCAGTCGTCGATGCGGGCCCGTGTGCGTCGATGCTGACGACGGTGATCGACCTGTTGCAACCGCCCGGCGTTGTGGTGCGCCACGGGGCTGGCGATGCCGGCCCGCTGGGTGTCAGCGCAGCGGCGGCCGAACTCGGGTAAAATAGCCACCGATGGACCTTTCGCTCGAGCGGATCGCGCTGGCCGCGATTCCCGTGATCCTCGCGATCACGCTCCACGAAGCGTCCCATGGCTATGTCGCCAAGATGTTCGGCGACCGCACGGCGGAAATGCTGGGCCGCGTGACGCTGAACCCGCTGAAGCACATTGACCCGATCGGCACGTTGCTGGTGCCGGGGATCCTGCTGCTGGCGGCCCGCGTACTCGGTGGCGGCGTGTTCCTGTTCGGCTGGGCCAAGCCCGTGCCGGTGAATTTCAACAATTTGCGCAATCCGAAGCGCGACATGCTGTGGGTTGCCGCTGCCGGGCCCGCGAGCAACTTCGTGATGGCCACGCTGTGGGCGATGCTGTGGGTGGCTTCGCAGCCGGCCGGCGCGCTGGCGAGCGACAGCATCAACTACATGGCGCAATGGGGAATACAGATCAACCTGGTGCTGATGGCGCTGAACCTGCTGCCGATTCCGCCGCTCGATGGCGGGCGCATCGCGGTGTCGCTGTTGCCGGGGCGCGCATCGTATGCGCTGGCACGACTCGAACCCTATGGACTGTTCATCATCCTGGCCCTGCTCGCCACCGGATTTCTCGACGTGCTGATGCGACCTCTGCTGGCCGTTGCCCAATACCTGATCGGCGCCATCGTCGGCGCCTGACCATTTCCGGAACCTATCGGCTACATGTTTGCTGACCGCGTATTGTCGGGAATGCGCCCCACTGGACGCATGCACATCGGCCACTATCACGGTGCGCTGAAGAACTGGATACGCCTGCAACAGGAATATCCGTGCCTGTTCTTCGCCGCCGACTGGCACGCGCTGACGACGCATTACGAGTCGACCGAGGCGATCAAGGACACCGTGTGGGAGATGATCGTCGACTGGCTCGCTGCGGGCGTCGATCCGGGGCGTTGCACGTTGTTCATCCAGTCGCGCATTCCCGAGCACGCCGAGCTCGCGCTGCTGCTCGGCATGATCACGCCGGTCGGTTGGCTGGAACGCGTGCCTACTTACAAGGACCAACAACAGCAACTCGCAGAACGCGATCTCTCGACGTTCGGCTTCCTCGGGTATCCGCTGATCATGGCGTCCGACATCCTCGTCTATCGCGCCAACATGGTGCCGGTCGGAGAAGACCAGGTATCGCACCTCGAATTCGCGCGCGAGGCGGCGCGCCGGTTCAATTTCATGTTCGGTCGCGAAGCGGATTTCGACGAGCATGCGAAGGCGGCGATCAAGAAACTCGGATCGAAGAAGGCCAAGCGCTACGAGGCGCTGCGTACCGCGTTCCAGGAGCAGGGGGACGACAAGGCGCTGGCCGAGGCCCACAAGCTGCTCGAGGACACGCAGAACCTTTCGCTGGGCGACTCCGAGCGCCTGTTTGGCTATCTGGAGGGCTCGCGGCGCGTGATCCTGCCCGAACCGCAGCCGCTGCTGACCGAAATCCCGCGCGTTCCCGGCCTCGACGGCCGCAAGATGTCGAAGTCGTACGGCAATGCGATCATGCTGCGCGAGGAGCCCGCCGAAGTCACGCGCAAGGTGCGCACGATGCAGACCGATCCGGCGCGCGTGCGGCGCAGCGACCCCGGCGATCCGGAGAAATGCCCGGTGTGGCCGCTGCATCGCATTTATTCGAGTCCGGCGACGCAGCAATGGGTGGTC
>JBDTJK010000158.1:0-3057 GCA_039935875.1 Casimicrobiaceae bacterium | reverse complement strand
ATCAAGCAGGCGGTCATCGCCGGCATGGGCGTGAGCTTCATGTCCGGTCACGCGGTTGCGCAGGACGTGCAGATGGGCAACCTGGTGTTGCTTGACGTCGCCGGATTTCCGGCACGGCGGCACTGGTTCGTTGTGCATCGCAGCACGAAACGCCTGCCGCCCGTCGCGCTCGCCTTCAAGGAATTCCTGCTGGCGGAAGGTGCTTCGTGGCTACAGCGAACGATGCGAAGCGACAGGCGCGCGAACGGTCGCCCCGCTGTCATCGATGTTGCAAAGCAGCGTTGACGTCCTCTGATATATCACATACCTTATATTGATCGGGGGCGTTCCGACAGCCTGCAGCGTGGCGATTGTCATCGCGGGTTGGCGATCCGGCGTGCCCCGGCCCGCCCCGGCAGGCCGTGTGCACTGTCACCCGGACGTGGCCCTGAGGCACGGGCCGGTGCGCCGTTTGCAGATGTGCGTCGTTTGGAGAATCTCATGGAACAAGTTGCCACCCAGCCTGGTTCGAGCATCGCGCGCGGCGCTGCTGACGGCGCGTCGATGCGCGAGACCGACGGCTTCACGTTGGTCATCGAGGCACTGAAGCTCAACGGTATCGAGGCGATCTTCGGCGTGCCGGGCATCCCCATCACCGATCTCGCGCGGCGGATGCAGAAGGAAGGCCTGCGCGTGATTTCTTTCCGGCACGAGCAGAACGCGGGCTATGCCGCGTCCATTGCCGGCTTCATGACGCAGAAGCCCGGAATCTGCCTCACCGTCTCCGCGCCGGGCTTTCTCAACGGGCTGACGGCGCTCGCCAATGCCACGACGAACTGCTTTCCAATGATTCTGATCAGCGGCTCATCGGAGCGCGAGGTCGTCGACCTGCAGCAGGGCGACTACGAGGAGATGGACCAGCTCGCGATCGCGAGGCCGCACGCTAAGGCCGCCTTCCGCGTGCTGCACGCCGAGGACATCGGCGTTGGTGTGGCGCGGGCGATTCGTGCGGCCGTGTCGGGGCGGCCGGGCGGGGTATACCTCGACCTGCCGGCGAAGCTGTTCCCGCAGGTGATCGACGCCGAAACGGGCAGGAACTCGCTGATCAAGGTGGTCGACCCGGCGCCGCGCCAGATTCCGGCGCCCGACGCCATCAAGCGCGCCATCGACCTGCTCAAGGGTGCTGCGCGTCCGCTGATCATCCTCGGCAAGGGTGCGGCATACGCACAGGCCGACGCCGACATCCGCGCGCTGGTCGAGAAGACCGGCATCCCCTACCTGCCGATGTCGATGGCCAAGGGACTGCTTCCCGATACCCATGAGCAGTCAGCATCGGCCGCGCGCTCGTACGTGCTTCCGGCGGCCGACGTCGTGGTGCTGGTCGGCGCGCGGCTCAATTGGCTGTTGTCGCAGGGCAAGGGCAAGACCTGGGGTGGCGCGACGGCAAAGTCGTGGGGTGTACAGAAGTTCATCCAGATCGACATCTCGCCGCAGGAAGCCGACAGCAACGTGCGCATCGACGCGCCGGTCGTCGGCGACATCGGCTCGTGCGTGTCGGCGATGCTCGCCGCCATCGGGCCCAACTGGTCGAAGCCGCCCGCCGAATGGCTCAACGCGATCAGCGAGCGCAGGACCAGGAACATGGCGAAGATGGGCGAGTCGCTGGCGAAAAATCCGCTGCCGATGAACTACCACAGCGCGCTCAACGTCGTGCGCGACATCATCAAGGCGAATCCGGATGCGATCCTCGTCAACGAGGGTGCGAATGCGCTCGACTTCACGCGCAGCATCGTCGACATGTACAAGCCGCGCAAGCGGCTCGACGTGGGCACGTGGGGCGTCATGGGCGTCGGCATGGGTTTTTCGATCGCGGCGGCAGTAGTCAGCGGCGAGCAGGTAATCGCCGTGGAAGGCGACAGCGCGTTCGGATTCTGCGGCATGGAAGTCGAGACGATCTGCCGCTACGACCTGCCGGTGTGCGTCGTCATCCTGAACAACAACGGCGTGTACCGCGGCGACGAGGTGAATCTCGCCGGCGCGCGCGATCCTTCGCCGATGGTGTTCGTCAAGGGCGCACGCTACGAGAAGCTGATGGAGGCCTTCGGAGGCGTGGGCGTCGCGGTCACCACGCCCGACGAACTGCGCAGCGCGATGAATGAAGCGATCCGCTCGCGCAAGCCCACGCTGATCAACGCGGCCATCGACGAGAAGGCGGGCACTGAAAGCGGCCGTATCGCAAACCTGAATCCCACGGCAAAGAAGCTGGCGTGATTGCCCTTCACCCGCCCGCTTGCCGCGTGGATGACGAAATCGAATAGGGGAGTGCAATGAGCAAGGCATTGGACGGCGTCAAGATTCTGGATTTCACGCATGTGCAGTCGGGTCCGACCTGCACGCAACTGCTGGCGTGGTTCGGCGCCGATGTCATCAAGGTCGAACGTGCGGGCGCGGGCGACATCACGCGCGGACAGCTGCGCGACATCCCCAACGTCGACAGCCTCTATTTCACGATGCTCAACCACAACAAGCGCTCCATCACACTCGACACCAAGAATCCCGAGGGGAAGAAGGTGCTGGAGACGCTCGTCAAGCACTGCGACGTGCTGGTTGAGAACTTTGCGCCGGGCGCGCTCGATCGCATGGGATTCACCTGGGAACGTATCCAGGAACTCAATCCGAAGATGATCGTTGCGTCGATCAAGGGCTTCGGTCCCGGGCCGTACGAGGACTGCAAGGTGTACGAGAACGTCGCGCAGTGCGTCGGCGGTTCGGCATCGACGACCGGATTCGATGACGGCCCGCCGCTCGTCACCGGCGCGCAGATCGGCGACTCGGGCACCGGACTTCACCTGGCGCTGGGCATTGTCACGGCGCTGTACCAGCGCAATCGCACCGGTCGCGGTCAGAAAGTGCTGGCGGCAATGCAGGACGGCGTATTGAACCTGTGCCGTGTCAAGCTGCGCGACCAGCAGCGGCTCGATCGCACTCACGTGATGGAAGAATATCCGCAGTACCCGAACGGCACGTTCCTCGAGGCGGTGCCGCGCGCCGGCAATGCGTCGGGCGGCGGCCAGCCCG
>JBDTJK010000157.1:0-3115 GCA_039935875.1 Casimicrobiaceae bacterium | reverse complement strand
GGATTCGGTGACCGCCGCAAGGCAATGCTCGAGGACATCGCGATCCTGACCAACGGCACCGTCATCGCCGAAGAACTGGGATTGAAGCTCGAGAACGCGACGATCAAGGACCTGGGCCGTGCCAAGCGCATCGAAGTAGGCAAGGAAGACACGACGATCATCGACGGCGGCGGGGAAAAGGCGTCGATCGAGGCACGCGTGAAGAATATCCGTGCGCAGATCGAGGAAGCGACGTCCGACTACGACAAGGAAAAGCTGCAGGAACGCGTGGCCAAGCTCGCCGGCGGTGTCGCGGTGATCAAGGTCGGTGCGGCCACTGAAGTCGAGATGAAGGAAAAGAAGGCGCGTGTCGAAGATGCGCTGCATGCGACGCGTGCGGCTGTCGAAGAAGGCATCGTGCCGGGCGGTGGTGTCGCCTACCTGCGTGCTCGCGCGAACATCAAGAACCTGAAGGGTGCCAATCCCGACCAGGACGCTGGAATCAAGATCGTGATGCGTGCGGTCGAGGAACCGATGCGGATGATCGTGCAGAACGCCGGTGACGAGCCTTCGGTCGTGATCAACAAGGTCGTCGAAGGCAAGGGCAACTACGGCTTCAACGCCGCGACGGGCGAATACGGCGACATGGTCGAAATGGGCGTGCTCGATCCGACCAAGGTCACGCGCTTCGCGCTGCAAAACGCGGCTTCGGTGGCGTCGTTGATGTTGACGACGGATGCGATGGTCGCGGAACTGCCGAAGGACGACAAGCCGATGGGTGGTGGAGGCGGCGGCATGGGTGGCATGGGCGACATGGACATGTGACATTCTCGCCAGGCGAGAATGTCATCCCCGCGCAAGCGGGGACCCAGCGTCGTGGCACCGCAGCACAAAAAAGCCCGGCTTATGCCGGGCTTTTTTCATGCGGGGCCGCCGTCAGCGCTGTCAATGCCAGCCGACGCGCAGCTCGATCCCGTAGGTCGTGAGCCCATCGTTGGGCGCCTTGATCTTGCCGTTCGAGCGATGTTCGGCGAACAGCGCGAACTGGTACCTGTGCGCAGGATCGAGAGCAATGCCGGTCGCGAGGCGCTCGTCAAACAGCAGCGCAGTGGATAGATCGCGCGTGCCGATCCGGGCTTCGGACACCGCAATGCCGCCGACGCTGAACTCCACGAACGGCTGCCACGCCGAGCGCGGTGCGAGCAGCCAGCGCGCACCCGCAGTCGCCCCGACATTCCACGTGTTGTCGTTCGGATGGCGATCGCCACGCGCGTTCCAGTACTCGACATGCGCGTCGAAGAATGGCGTGGCGCCGATTCTTGCGAGCCATTCGCACGCGCAGTCCGACCGCCATCCGCCTCCGATGCGCAACACGTCGATGTTTTCGCCACTGCCGGCCGCTGCGGAAAACCAGTGCGCGTCGTCCGCGCGCGCTGCAGTTGGTGCGGCGACCAACAATGAGACAAACACCATCGCGGCGGCCGTGAGTGCAGGTCGCAGCACGGACATTCGCGCGATCAATTGAGCAGCAGTCCGAGTTCGTGCGCAGCGGCAGCCAGCGGCGGCTTCAGCCGCGCCTCCATGTCCTGCGCCGTCATCCGGGATGCCTGCACGCTGATGTTGATCGCCGCTGCGATCCGGCCGTGCGCGTCGCGCACGCCGACGCCGATCGAGCGCAGTCCGATTTCCAGTTCCTGGTCGACGATCGCGAAATCGCGGGCGCGCAATCCCTCGACGATCGCGCGCAGCTTGTCGGCCGACGTCTGTGTCTTGGCAGTGTGAGGAGCGATACGCACCCGCGAAAAGTAATTGACGAGTTCCTGCGGGTCAAGGCCCGACAGGAGAATGCGGCCCATCGACGTGCAATACGCGGGCAGGCGGCTACCGACATTGAGATCGATCGCCATGATTCGCGTCGATGTCCGCGAGCGCCCGATGTACAGGATCTCGTCGCCCTCGAGTATCGACATCGAGCACGACTCGTGCACGGTGTCGCTGACGTGATCGAGGATCGGCTGCGCGGACGCCGCAAGCGGACTCGATGTCAGGTATGCGTGACCCAGCGCGAGGATGCGCGGGCGCAACGAAAAATTGCGTCCGTCGTCGGACGCGACGTAGCCGAGCTCGGACAGCGTGTACAGGCAGCGGCGCACCGCGGCGCGCGGAATGCCGGTCTTCATCGACAGCTGCGCGATCGTCAGCGGCTTGCGCTGCTGGGTGAACGCGCGCACCACGGCGAGGCCGCGCGCGAGGGTCGCCATGAAGTCGGGGTCGCCCGAATAGCGCTGGATATCCTGCGCCGGCGTACGCGGCGGGTCTTCGGGAGGCAGCACGCGCACGATTGCCGCAGGTCTCCTGGCAGGCTTGCTTGGGGAAGGGGTGGGCGACATCGTGGCGGGTGGCTTTGGACGCGGCGCGAACGGATGCGCACGCGGTGGCCGATAATCGCACGTTTTTTCGGTTATCGGAAAACCGCCGCGTTTTTTCATGCACAATCTGCGGTCATGCGCACCCAAGTCGGGATCGTAGGCGCCGGTCCGGCCGGTCTCATCCTGTCGCACCTGCTACACGCAGCGGGCATCGATTCGGTCGTGCTCGAAGCGCGCACGCGACCCGCAGTCGAGGCCACGATCCGTGCGGGCGTGCTCGAACAAGGCACCGTCGACCTGTTGCAATGGATAGGCGTCGGCGCACGGCTTTTGCGCGAAGGGGCCGTGCATCACGGTATCGAATTGCGCTTTGACGGACGCGGTCACCGAATCGACCTTTCCGCGCACACCGGGGGCAAGTCGATCACCCTCTACGCGCAGCACGAGGTGATCAAGGACCTGGTCGCGGCGAGGCTCGCCGCGGGCGGCCGCATCGTTTTTGGCGCGAGCGGCGTCGAGCCCCGCGATTTCGACGGCGGCGGTCCTTCGTTGCGCTACATGGCCGAAGGCGTGGCTGGCGTACTCGACTGCGACTTCATCGCCGGTTGCGACGGTTTCCATGGCGTGTGTCGCACGGCCGTGCCGCAGGCGGCCCGCCAGGAATTCTCGCGCAACTATCCCTTCGGATGGCTCGGCATCCTTGCCCAGGCGGCGCCCTCGGCTGCGGAGCTCGTCTACGCTCATCATGCGCGCGGCTTCGCGCTGGT
>JBDTJK010000156.1:0-6760 GCA_039935875.1 Casimicrobiaceae bacterium | reverse complement strand
TGATCGCCACCTACGACAACGCCAACTCGCTGCACACCAACGCGTACGACGAGGCGATCACCACGCCGACTGAGGAAAGCGTGCGCCGCGCGATGGCGATCCAGCTCGTGATCAACCGCGAATGGGGCCTCGCCAAGAACGAGAATCCGAACCAGGGCTCGTTCATCATCGACGAGCTGACCGACCTCGTCGAAGAGGCGGTGATGCGCGAGTTCGAGGCGATCGCCGAGCGCGGCGGTGTGCTGGGCGCGATGGAAACCGGCTACCAGCGGGGCAAGATCCAGGAGGAGTCGCTGTACTACGAACACAAGAAGCACGACGGCAGCTACCCGATCGTCGGCGTCAACACGTTCCGCAATCCGCACGGCGAGCCGGCGCGCGACAAGATGCTGCTGGCACGCTCGACGCAGGAGGAAAAGCGCTCGCAGCTCGCGCGCCTCGCCGATTTCCACGCGCGCCACGCCGATGCCGCGCCGGCGGCCCTGGCGCGGCTGAAGCTGGCCGTCATCGACGACGGCAATGTGTTCGCCGAACTGATGGAGGCGGTGAAGGTCTGTTCGCTCGGCCAGATCACGCATGCGCTGTTCGACGTCGGCGGCCAGTACCGGCGCAGCATGTAGCGCTGCGGCCGGCGCGGCGGTAGCGCTCAGTCTTTCGCCGGCGGGAACAGTTCGCGCATGATCGGCGCCCAACGCGTCAGCGTCGCGCCGACCTCGCGAGTGAACGCCGGCGGCGACGATCCGATCGGCCGCCCGCCGGACGTTGCCAGCATGTCGCGGATCTCGGGGAATGCCAGGGCGACGACGAACGCGCGCTGGATGGTTTCGAGCGTTGCCGCCGGCGTGCCGCCGGTCGTCGATATGCCCGACCAGCCCGTCACGTCGAAACCGGGATAGCCCGATTCGGCCAGCGTCGGCACGCCGGGCCGCAACGGGCTTCGGTGCGCAGGGCTGACTGCCAGCGCGATGAGCTGGCCGCTGCGATATTGCGCCTCGACAGGACCGGTAAACGCGAACCCGAGCGGTACGTCGCCCGACATCATCGCCGTGTACATCTGCGTACTGTTGGGAAATGGCACATGCAAGAGCTCGATGCCCGCGCGCCTGGCGAACAGCAGCATGGTGCGCGTGGCTGCCCGGGACCATCGCTTGCAGTAGCGTACCGACACCGTGCACGAGCAGCGTGTGGCCATCCGGCGTGGCGCGTGCGACGAATCCTGCAGCGATGTTGCCCGATGCGCCCGGGCGCGTTTCCACGATCACTGGCTGGCCAAGCGTGCGCGGCAGGTACGTGGCAAACTTTCGGGCGTACACGTCGAGCGCATTGCCGGCGCCATAGGGCTGGATGATCGTCACCGGTTTCCACGGGAAGGCCCGCGGCGCGGCGGCTCGAGCGAACGGCAAGCGAGCGGCGGCGAGTGCGCCCATGGCGAGCATGCGGCGCCGCATCCTTGACAACTGCGCGCTCACCCCGGTTCCCGCAGTCGGTTGACCTTCCATCCGAGATCGAACAGCGCCGCGAAAAGCTGTGGATCGTCGATTGGCGCATCGCTTCGATGGTAGGTGAGATAGGGGCTGTCGGGGTCGCGCATCCATTCGAGCGGGAAATGCACAAACTGATGGACTTCGTCATCGGCGAGGCGCTTGCGCGTCTCGAGCGGCGAGCCGGTCAGCGCGTTGCGCAATGCCACGTGCACGTCGACGTCCATGGCCGGGCCACGATGCGTACCCGGCGACGGGCGTCGGTTAAGCTCGATCACCCAGGGCAGCTGCGAGTCTTTTTCGGCGACGAATTCGACACCGAACAATCCGCTGGCCCTGAATTGCCTGGCCAGCGCTGCGGCGGCATCCAGCATCGGACCATGGTGGAAATACCACTGTCGCGACGGTGATCGCCTGAACCGGCAGCGGCGCGTCGGGTCGGAGGAGGTAATGCCCACGCGTGTGCACGCTCAACCGCGCGTAGGTTTTCTCGGGCGCGAGCAGGAAGGATTCGAAACCGGCCGCGGCCAGCGCTCCCGGCGTGCGCGCCGTGCCTTGCCAGTCGACCGCGGTGGCGATCATCAGTGCGCGTGGCAATTTTGGTTCGGCATCCAAGTGTAGTCGCCGGTGCTCCCGTTGGCTGGCGACAGTGTAGAACGTGGACTCGCGCGTTGGAAGTGCGCAAGGCCAGGATGTCACGCCGCGAGGCATCGCGTGGCGTATAAGATGGGTTGATTGCGCGCGCATCCAGCCGCATCTTCAACTGATGAGCGAATCCTCCTCCTGGGCGTTTCCAGCGGCGCTGCAACCGCAGTCGGACGAAGTCACGTTCGACACCGAACGTGTATCGGCCTCGATCGTGCGCTTGCGTGCCGAGATTCCGGATGACGCATTCACCGCGCCGATGCTCGGCACCGAGCGCCACGGCAACGGCATCGTGGTGCGCGACGATGGGCTGGTGCTGACGATCGGCTACCTGATCACCGAGGCGTCGGCTACCTGGCTGACGACGATCGGCGGCAATGTCGTGCCCGCGCATCCGCTGCGCTACGACTACGCCAGCGGTTTCGGCCTGGTGCATCCGCTCGGCACGCTGGCGGCTCCTGCCATTGCCATCGGCGATCCGGCGCGGGTCGATACGGGCGACGACGTCTACGTGATCGGCTTCGGCGGCCGCTCGCACGCGTTGAAGGCTCGCGTGTTCGCCAAGCGCGAGTTCGCCGGCTATTGGGAATACGTGCTCGACCAGGCGTTCTTCACCACGCCCGCGCATCCCGAATGGAGCGGCGCGGCATTGGTCGATGCGCAAGGACGGCTGATCGGCGTGGGGTCGCTGTTCGTGCAGGAGCAGCAGAACGACGAGGCAACGCAGGGCAACATGTTCGTGCCGATCGACCTGTTGCAGCCGTTGCTGGACGATCTGTCGGGCAGCAGCCATGCGCCGCGCCCGGTGCGGCCGTGGCTCGGCATGTATACCGCCGACGCGAATGACGGGCTGGTGGTCAACGGCGTCGCCGTCAACGCGCCGGCTGACCTTGCCGGCATCGAACCCGGCGACATCGTCGTGGGTATCGGCGGCGAACCCGTGCACGGCCTTGCCGACCTGTTCCGGCGCATCTGGCGCACCGGTCCCGCCGGCAGCGAAGTGGCGCTGACGCTGTTGCGCAAGGGAACGCGGGTGGAGGTCAACGTGCGTTCGGCGAGTCGTGACGACTTCCTGCGCAAGCCGTTGATGCACTGATGCCGCAGGTAGAAAGGTACAGGTGCCGCAGTGTCAGCGCGATCAGCGGTCGGCAACCGCGCCCGGATAATCCCAGCCGCCGCCCAGCGCTTTGGCAAGATCGACCAGCGCGAGGCGCGCATTGCGTGCCGCAGTGATCTGCAGCGTCTGCGCCTGCAGCAGCTGGCGCTGCGAATCGAGCACTTCAAGATAGGGCGAATATCCTGACTTGTAGCGCAGGTCGGAGAACTCCAGCGCCTGCGACAGCTTGGTCGCGCGTTCGTTCTGCGCGGCCAGCGCGTCGCGCGTGGTCTGGTTGGCCGACAGCGCGTCGTGCGCGTCCTTGAATGCCGATTGCACCGTCTTCGTGTAGTCGACGACAAGCTCGTTGCGACGCGCGGTCTGCGCGTCGACGTTGGCTTCGATCGCCTTCAGCCCCACCAGCGGCTGCGCGAGCGACGCGCCGATGCCCCAGATCAGGGTCGGGCCGCTGAACAGGTTCTTCAACAGCCCGGATTCGCGACCAAACACGCCGGTCAGCGAAATCGCCGGGAAGTAATCGGCACGCGCGACGTCGATACGCAGGTTGGCGGCGGCGAGCTGAGCTTCGGATTGCTGGATGTCGGGTCGCCGCTGCAACATGTCCGACGTCAGCCCGGCGGGCACCAGCGGCACGCTGGTGAACGCCTTCACCTGGCGGTCGCGTTCGACGTTTGGCAGGAACACCGCGCGCGGCGAGCGTCCGGCCAGCACCGCCAGCGCCGATTCGTATTCCGCGACGTCGCGCCTGGCGAGCGCAACGTCACCGGCAACCGATGCGCGCTCGGCTTCCGACGTACGGAATTCGTATTCGCCGATGACTCCCGCCTGCATCCGATCGCGCTGCAACCCCAGCGATTCCTCGCGCGATTTCAGCGTGTCCCCGAGCAGCACCAGCTGTGCATCGGCGGCGACCAGGCTGAAGTACGCCTTAGCGGTCTGGGCGGCAACGGCCGTGCGCACGGTTTCGCGCGCGTATTGCGAGACCAGCAAATCTTTGCGTGCCGCGCGCGTGGCGGTGCGGTACTTGCCCCACAGGTCAAGTTCGTAGGAGGCCTGCACGCCAAGGCGGAAGTCCTGGCTGATCGGTGAGTATGTGGGGGGCAGCGCGTTAGTCGCCGCGAGTGTCGACCGGTTGCGCGACGCATTGGCCACGAGGTCCACCGACGGAAACAGGTCCGACTGGGCGAACAGCACCTGCGAACGTGCGTAGTCCACGCGCGTGATCGCGGCTGCGAGGTCGAGGTTGTGCGCCAGCGCTTCGTCGACCAGCTTGTCCAGCGCCGGGTCGTTGAACACGCTCCACCAGCGTTCACTGGCCAGCGGATTCGACGAATGTGGCGCTGCCGCGGGAAGGTCCAGCGCCGGCGGGCCGATCGGGGTGCTTGCGCACCCCGCGAATGCGGCGGCCGTCAGTGCCAGCGCCGCGATCGCGAAGAGATTAGGTTTCATTGCTTCGATCCTCGGTACGGCTCGGCGGATGTCCCGGCGTCTGCTGGGCGGCATGCGACGCCCGATGGGCATGCGTCACTTCGTCGAACAACTCCTGCGAACTGCGCTTCTCGGTCACATGGCGGTCGAAAATCACTTTGAAGAACAGTGGCACGAAGAAGATCGCGAGGAACGTCGCCGCGACCATGCCGCCCATCACGCCGGTGCCGACCGAATGCCGCGCACCTGCGCCTGCGCCGGTGGAGATCGCCAGCGGCAATACGCCGAAGATGAACGCCAGCGACGTCATCAGGATCGGACGGAAGCGCAGGCGCGCGCCTTCGATGGCTGCGGCCGATGCCGACAATCCCTCCTCGTGCTTCAGCAATGCGAACTCGACGATCAGGATCGCGTTCTTCGCCGCAAGCCCCAGCAGCGTCACCAGGCCGATCTGGAAGTACACGTCGCTGGTGAGGCCGCGGGCCCACACCGCAACCAGCGCGCCGAACGTTCCGAATGGCAGCGCCATCAGCACTGCCAGCGGCAGCGACCAGCGTTCGTATTGCGCGGACAGGATCAGGAACACCATGATCACCGCGAGACCCAGCGCGAACGTCGAAGCGCCACCCGACTTCTTCTCCTGGAACGATGAGCCACCCCAGTCGAAGCTGAAGTCCGCAGGCAGCGTTTCGCGCGCGATCTGCTCGACGCGCGCGATCGCCTGTCCCGAGCTGTAGCCGGGGGCGGCCTGGCCGATGATCTTCACCGCGGGCAGGTTGTTGAAGCGGTCGAGCGAGTCCGGCCCCGACGTGTAGTTGACGCGCACCAGCGCTGACAGCGGGACCATTTCGCCGGTGGCCGAGCGCACGTACATGCCGGTGATGTCGTCGGGACGCTGGCGGAAGCGCGGCTCGGCTGACAGCAGCACCTGCCACGTGCGGCCATACTTGTTGAAGTCGTTGACGTAGTAGCTGCCCATCGTCGCCGACAGCGTGTTGAAGATGTCGCTGATCGGCACGCCGGCCTTCTTCGCCTTTTCGCGGTCGACGTCGACGAAGAGCTGCGGCACTGCGGCGTGCCACAGCGTCTGCGCGCCACCGAGCTGCGGATCGGCGTTGGCGCGCGCAAGGAACGCGTCCTTCACTTCGGACAGTTTCTTGGAGCCGCCGTCACCGTGGTTCTGGATATAGAACTCGTAGCCGCCCGTCGTGCCAAGGCCGAAGATCGGTGGCGGATTGAACGCCAGCACCAGCGCGTCCTTGATGCCCGCGGTCTTGCGGTACAGCTCGCCGACCAGCTGCTGTGCGGTCACGGTGCGATCGTCCCAGGGCTTCTGCGTGACGAACAGCGTCGCCGCGTTGTTGCGGAAGCCGCCGCCGATGAAGTCGAAGCCGGTGAAAGCAACAACGTCCTGGTTGTTAGGATTGCTGCGCACGGCCGCCTCGACCTGCTCGACGACCTTTTGCGTGCGTTCCAGCGTCGCGCCATCGGGAAGGATCACCGCCGAGATGTAGAAGCCCTGGTCCTCGTCGGGAACGAGGCTGCCCGGCGTGATGCGCCACATCAACACGGCGCCGCCCACCATCAGCGCGAACAGCGTGAGGCCGATGACACCGCGGCGGATCAGCAGCGCAACACCCTGCGAATAGCGGTTGCGCACGCGCTCGAAGCCGCGATTGAACGCCGCGAAGAAGCGGTTTGGCGCCTCGTGCGGCTGCAGGATCAGCGCGCACAGCGCAGGCGACAGCGACAGCGCAACGAGGCCGGAGATCACCACGCAGATCGAAATCGTCACCGCGAACTGGCGGTACAGCTCGCCGGTCAGTCCGCCGAGGAACGCGATCGGCACGAACACCGCGACCAGCGTCAGCACGATGGCGATGATCGGGCTCGTCACCTCGCGCATCGCCTTGATCGCGGCATCGCGCGGAGGCAGCCCCTCCTCGCGCATGATGCGCTCGACGTTTTCCAACACGACAATGGCATCGTCGACGACGATGCCGATCGACAGCACCATGCCAAACAGCGTCAGCGTGTTGATCGAGTAGCCGAGCACGTGGATGCCGGCGAACGTGCCGATCAGCGCCAC
>JBDTJK010000155.1:0-4733 GCA_039935875.1 Casimicrobiaceae bacterium | reverse complement strand
GACCGACGAAATGTTGACGATGCGTCCCCAACCGCGGTCGACCATGCCGTCGCACACCTGTTTCGTCATGTTGAAGCACGAATCGAGGTTGGTTTTCATCACCGCGTCCCAGTTCAGCTTGTCCATCGTGCGAAACGTCATGTCTCGCGTGATGCCGGCGTTGTTCACCAGGATGTCGATCGCACCGAGCTCGGCGCTGACCTTGGCCACGCACGCGGCCGCGGACGCGAAGTCCGATACGTCGCACGGATAGGCGCGGAACGTGTAGCCCGCTGCCTTCATCCCATCGAGCCATTCCTGGGCCTTGCCATTGCCGGGTGAATAGGTCGTGACGACTTCGTCGCCGAGCGCCGCAAGCTTGATGCAGATCGCTTCACCCAGTCCACCCATGCCGCCGGTTACCAGTGCCACACGCCGCTCTTTCGACATCGGTGCCTCCTCGTTCGATTATCGTTATGGTCACCCGCGTCGCCGTGTCGCGAACACGCGGGTCGTGCAGGAATCATGCGCCATCGGCACGCTCAGTCAACACGCTCGCTGACATACGTGCCGGGTGCCGCGGCCAGCGCCGGAAGCAACTCGTTGCCCGTGCAGCGCGGAGCATTTCGCATGCCGCCGCGGTGCGCGGCAAGCCACGCTGACCAATGCGGCCACCAGCTGCCATCGACGCGCTTGGCGTGTGCGAGCCACGCATCCGCGTCACCGGCACGCACAGGACCGGTCCAGTAATGGCGGCGCCCGGCTTGGGGCGGGTTGACGACGCCGGCGATGTGGCCGGATGCGCCCAGCACGAACGCCGCCTTGCCGCCGAGGAGCTTGATGCTGCGCCACGCGCTTTTCCACGGCACGATGTGGTCATCGCGCGTGGCGAACACATACGCCGGGCAAGCGACGCGCGCGAGGTCGACCGGCTCGCCGAGCATCACCAGCGCGTCGTGCTCGCGCAGTCGGTTATTGAGATACATCTCGCGCATGTAATAGAGGTACATCGGGCCCGGCAGGTTTGCCGAATCCCCGTTCCAGTGCAACAGGTCGAACGCCTTCGGCGTGCGTCCCTCGAGGTAGTTGCCGACGACGTAATTCCATACCAGGTCGTTCGCGCGGAGGCTCGCGAACGCACCCGCGAGCAGCCCGCCCTGCATGCGCTGGCCCTGCGCGAAAGCCGCTTCGTGCGGCGCGAGGAACTGCGGCGACACGTACACGCCGATTTCACCCGGGTCGGCGAAATCCAGCATCGTCGCCAGCAACGTGAGGCTTGCCACGCTGCGGTCGTTGCGCGACCCGAGCACGGCCAGAGCGCTGGCGAGCAGCGTACCGCCGACGCAGAAGCCGAGCGCGTTGACCGTAGCACTTCCACTGATCGCTTTCGCCGCCTCGATCGCCTGCAGCACGCCCTGCTGCAGGTAGTCGTCCCAGGTCAGCGCACCGAGCGCAGCCGGGATGTTGCGCCAGGACACGATGAACGTCGTATGGCCGGCACCGACGGCATGGCGCACGAACGAGTTGTCGCGTGCAAGGTCGAGGATGTAGTACTTGTTGATGCAGGGTGGCACGATGACGAGCGGCCGCTTGCCGACTTTCGGCGTGGTCGCGTCGAACTGCAGCAGCTCGATCAGATTGTTGCGGTAGACGACGCTGCCGGGCGTCACCGCAAGGTTACGCCCGACTTCGAACGCGTCTGGATCGCTCTGGGTGATGCGCCCGCGGCCGATGTCGGCCACCAGGTTCGCGTTGCCGCGCGCGACACTCGCGCCGTGGCTCGCCACAGCGCGTTGCAGGACCGCGGGATTCGACCCCATGAAATTGGACGGCGCAATCGCATCGAGGTATTGCGCGGCCGCGAACTCGACGCGGCGTTTGTCCGCGGCGGGAATCGACAACGACTTCACGCAGTCGCGCACGTACGCTGCATGGATCAGCCACGCCTGGCGCAGCCACGAAAAATAGGCGAGCGTTCGCCACTGTGGCGCGGCAAAGCGGCGATCCTCGGGCTGCTCGGGCGCGATTTCATCAATGCGGCCGCCCGCACTCGATGCCGCAGCGTTCCACAGTGCCGCGATCTGGTCGGCGTAGCGTTGCGCGCGCTCCCCGGGCGAGTCTGCCGCGACGGCCTCGAGCGCCACCGATTGCGGCAGCGTGCGCGTCCAGAACCCTGCCCACTGCTGCGCCGCCCGCTGCCAGTGAAGCGCGGGTGAATCAGCGTCGGCGGCAGCGATATCGGGGGTCGGTTGCACGGACACAGGCACGTTGGATTGCAAACGTCATCCGATGGTATCGTGCGTGCACTGCAATATTCAATCGCTTTCGATGCACATCGTCATTGCCTGCTGGCTGTATGTCATCGCGATGGTCGCACTGACGCTCAAGGGCGCGATCGCCGGTTTTGCGATGTTCGTGTTCGTCGGTTGCGCACCGGTCTGCCTGTACCTGTGGGTCGCCGTGCAGCGCTTGCGCCAGCGACGCGCTGCAACCACGCCGCCGGCCGACGCCTAGGACTGCTGCCAGATCAACGCTGCCATGCGTTGCGTCGTGCGGTCGCGCCGGTACGAGTGGAAGCGCGCGCGATCGAGGTACGTGCAGGAAGGATCGGCGAAGATCGCCGCCACGCCTGCCGCCCGCAACCGTCGATTCGCGAGCCCGTGCAGGTCTGCAAGCCACTTAGCGCTTGCCAGCGGCCGGAAGTGCGCTTGCGACGCCACGTCGGCATCGCAGAACGCGGCGACGACGTCGGCGCCGACTTCAAACGCTGAAGGACCGATCGACGGCCCCAGCCATGCCACGACGGACCCCGACGCGACGTCCATCGCAGCAAGCGTCGCTTCCAGCACCCCCGCCGCGAGACCGCGCCAACCCGCATGCGCAGCGGCAATCACCGTGGCATCACGCGCGGCCAGCAGTACCGGCACGCAATCGGCGACGCGGATCGCCAGCGGCACACCGGGCAGCCGCGTGACCAGTGCGTCGGCGCGGACCGGTTCGGTGCGCATTCGCACGGCATTGGCGGCATCGACGACGACGACGTCACGGCCATGCACCTGTTCGAGCCACGTCGCGGGCGCCGGCAGCCATCGCTCGAGATAGCGGCGATCGGCGATGATCGCCGCAGGATCCGCGGCGTCGCGGCGGAACTGCGCGCCGCCGACGTCGAACGGTTGGATGCCGCGATGGCGGGTCGTCGCAAATGCGTGCACGCGCGACGGCGCGTCCCACGCTGGCAGGATCCAGTCGAGGTCCTGAGCGCCGAACGCAACGGCCAGCGAGGGTTCAGGCAAGCCGTTCACGCAACGCATCCCGCAGCGCGAGGAAATCGGCCGGTGGTTCCACGCGCCAGCGCATCGGCTTTGCCGTCACCGGATGTACCAGCGACAGTCGCCATGCATGCAGCGCCTGCCGTCGCATGGGGGGCAATCCCGGTATTTCACGCCGCGGCCCGTAGGCGGGATCGCCTACCAGCGGATGGCGGATGGCGGCTAGATGCACGCGTATCTGGTGCGTGCGCCCGGTGTCGAGCGTGCATTGCGCCAGCGTCGCGATCACGTAGTGTTCCAGCGGAGCGACGTGGGTGCGCGCTTCGCGCCCGCTGGCGACCACGGCCATCGTCGTGCGCGCCGAAGGATGGCGGCCGATCGGCGCGTCCACCGTCATCGTTCGCTCGATGTCGCCGTACGCGATCGCCAGGTACTCGCGCTTGACAGTGCGTTGCGCGAGTGCGCGCGCGAGCGCTGTTTGCGCCTCGATGGTCTTGGCCACGACCAGCAGGCCGCTGGTGTCCTTGTCGAGACGGTGCACGATGCCGGCACGCGCCACGGCGGACAGTTGCGGCGCATGGTGCAGCAGCGCGTTGAGCAATGTGCCATCGCGGTTGCCGGCACCCGGATGCACGACCATTCCCGGTGGCTTGTCGACCACCAGCAGCGCTGCGTCTTCGTGCACGATCGACAGCGCGATCGGCTGCGCCGCATGCGTGGCGTCGACGGGGGCGTCGTGGGCGGCGATCGCCAGCGTCTCGCCGCCGTGCAACAGGTAGCGTGGGGCGCGCGCGACGCCATCGACGCTGACTTCGCCGGCCTCGATCCATGCCTTCAGGCGGCTGCGCGAATGCTGCGGCAACAGCTGCGCAAGCGCCTGGTCGAGGCGCATTCCCGCGCACGCGGCCGGCACTGCCAGCGTGCGCGCGGACGCAGCCGCCGGCGGCGTATAATTCAGCGCGTCAACGCCCATCAGTGTCAGGTCTTTTCGATTCCATGAATACCGTGATGAACATCCTGTCGGGCCGGCTGCGCATCGTTGCGTTGCTGGTGGCGTGCGCCATCATGGCCGGCGGCTGCAGCCTGTTGCCCGATGCCAACAAGGACGAGACGCAGGGATGGTCGGCCGATCGCATCTACAAGGAAGCGCATGAGGCGATGACCGACGGAAATTATACCCGCTCGGCCAAGCTGTTCGAGACGCTGGAAGGCCGCTTTCCATACGGCCGCTATGCGCAGCAGGCGATCATCGAGGGCGCGTATTCCAATTACCGGATGGGTGAGGTGGAGGCCGCGATCGTCGGTTGCGACCGCTTCATCCGCACCTATCCGAATCACCCCAACGTCGATTACATGCTGTACCTGAAAGGACTCGTGTATTTCCATGGCGACCAGGGGCTGATGGGCTACGTCTACGAACTCGATCTCGCCGAGCGCGACCCGAAGGCGATGCGCGATTCGTTTGCGGCCTTCAAGGAGCTCGTC
>JBDTJK010000154.1:0-5355 GCA_039935875.1 Casimicrobiaceae bacterium | reverse complement strand
ATCCCGCGCTGCTTCTCGACTTCCATCCAGTCGGACGTCGCGTGGCGCGCGCTCTTGCGTGCCTTGACCGTGCCCGCCATCTGGATCGCGCCACCGAACAGCAGCAGTTTCTCGGTCAGCGTCGTCTTGCCCGCGTCGGGGTGGGAAATGATCGCGAACGTGCGCCTGCGGGCGACGTCGCGCACGAGGTCGGGTGGAAAGCTCATCGTTGGCGCCAGCGCATCCCGTGCGCATTCGAAGTTGCGCGGGGAGCAAAAAAGCCGCCGGAAGAACTGCGACCGGGTCGCGGGCGGCTTGTTGAATCGCGCGAATTATAGCAGCGCCCGCGGTGGCCGACGCCTGCCGCGCCGTACACTACGCGTCGACCGCTCGTTCGGCGCCGGTGTGCCGCACGCGGGCGGCGACGCGCATTTTCCTGTCATGACCGAACGCAGCCGCCTCATTGCGCATCTCGACATGGATGCGTTCTACGCATCGGTCGAATTATTGCGCTACCCGGAGCTGCGCGGGACACCGGTGGTCATCGGCGGTGGCAGCCGTCACCAGCCACGGATGGCGGTTGAGGCCAGCGGTGAGCAGAAACGCACGTTCTCGACGCTGCGCGACTATCGCGGGCGCGGTGTTGTCACCACGGCTACCTATGAGGCACGCGCGCTGGGACTGCACTCCGCGCAGGGAATGATGAAGGCGGCTGCACTGGCTCCTGATGCCGTGATATTGCCGGTCGATTTCGACGAATATCGCCGCTATTCGCGCCGCTTCAAGGCGGCCGTCGCGGGAATCGCGCCGCACATCGAGGATCGAGGCATCGACGAGATCTACGTCGACATGACCGGGCTCATCGATGCCAGCGGCCCGCGTACGGAGGTGCTGCGCTTCGCCGCTGCACGTGCGCTGGCGCAGACGATCAAGGACGCGGTGCGCGCCGCGACGTCGCTGTCATGTTCGATCGCAGTCGCCCCCAACAAGCTGCTCGCCAAGATCGCCTCCGAGCTGGACAAGCCCGACGGGTTGACGATCATCGAGCCTCACGACCTGCCCAAACGGATCTGGCCGCTGGCACCACGCAAGATCAACGGCATCGGACCGAAGTCGGCGGACAAGCTGGATGCGCTCGGCATCCTGACCATCGGGGAGCTTGCCGTCGCCGATCGCGTGTGGTTGTGCGAACGCTTCGGTCGCAGCCACGGCGCGTGGATGCACGACGCCGCCAACGGCCTCGACAACCGTCCGGTGGAAACCTATAGCGAGCCACGCTCGATCAGTCGCGAAACCACGTTTGACCGCGACCTGCACGTCAAGCGCGACCGCGTCGAACTTGGCGAGATCTTCAGCGAG
This sequence comes from Casimicrobiaceae bacterium, assembly GCA_039935875.1. Classification (GTDB taxonomy): domain Bacteria; phylum Pseudomonadota; class Gammaproteobacteria; order Burkholderiales; family Casimicrobiaceae; genus VBCG01. The sequence continues at coordinate 4,017 of JBDTJK010000154.1, read as the reverse complement.
TTGTGCGCCGGCCTTGCCAGCGACCTTTCGCGCAAGGGTTACGTCGCGCGCACGATCGGCGTCAAGCTGCGCTTCGAGGACTTCAGCACCGTTACGCGCGATCGCACGCTTGCCGCGCCAACGCAGCAGGCGGAGGGAATCCGCGAAGCAGCCGGCCGCTGCCTTGCCCGGGTCATTTTCGAGCGACGTATTCGGCTGCTCGGCGTGCGCGCATCGGGGCTCACGCGCGCCGACGATCCCGCACTGGCTGCGGGCGGGCGTGCCGCCGAGCCGTCGCTTTTCGACTGATCGTCGACAGCGGGTGTACGAATGGCTGCCGGCGCGGTATCGTGCGCGATCGGCGTAGCCCATTGAAGGCAACCATGCGCATTCGCAATTTTTGGCAGTTTCACTGCGCGATCGGGTTGCTTGCCAGCCTGGCTGCAGCCTGTGCACTGGCGACGAGCGCTCCTTCGTTCGACTGCTCGCGGAAGATCAACGCCGCCGAGAAGATGGTCTGCGCGGACGCTACGCTGGCGACACTCGATCACAAGCTGGGCGAAGTCTTCGCGCGCGCAGCGAAGACGGTGCCGCGCGACAAGAACGTCGCCTATTTCGTCGTCGAGCAGCGTGACTGGGTGCGCAGCCGCGACGGCTGTCCGCAGACGCACGACCCTGCGGCATGCCTGTCCAGTGTCTACCGCACGCGGATCGCGCAGCTGCAGGGCCAGTTCGGCATGGTGCCCTCGCGCGGACCGTTCCGTTTCGCGTGCGACGGCAGCCCTCCGCAGGAGCTCGTCGTGATCTGGTACGACACCGATCCGCCGTCGGGAACGCTGGAAACCGCGCGCGGGCAACGTACGCTGTTCGCGATGCCCAGCGCCAGCGGCACGCGATACGTAGGCGACGACGTCGCGTTTTCCGAGCACGAGGGAACGGCGAACGTCGTGTTCGGCACCAATGCGCAGGAGTTGACCTGCACGCTGAAGAAGTAGCGGGCTGGCGAAAGTCTCAGGCGAGCGGCATGCCGCGGCGCTTGCGTGCGCCGCTCTCTTGCACCGGCATCGCCTGCCGCGCGGGGACGGCCGGTGCGGGCAGCGTCATGATTTCGCGTTCCACACGGGCCAGCGCACCGCTGGTCTCGGGAAGTACCGGCACGTCGAGCCGGGGCGGTTCGCCGAAAGCCAGCGTTGCCGTCAAATCACCGCAGGTCGCCCGTCGCCACGCGCTGAGGTTGGGGATTTCGACGCCGAAGCGCGTTTCGATGAGACGCAGCGTCGACGTGTGATCGAAGGTGTCGCTGACCACGTAGGCGCCACGGCTGAACGGCGAAATGACCATGCACGGCACGCGAAAGCCCAAGCCGATCGGCAGTCCGTTGACGTATTCCCCCGGCGTACCGGGCGGCGGCGTCGGCGGCAGCACGTGGTCGAACTGGCCGTCGTTCTCGTCATAGTTGATGATCACCACGGTACGCGCCCATGTGCGCGGATTCGACCACAGGGCCTCGAGCACCTGCCGCGTGTGATCCTCGCCCGCGGCAGGCAGGAAATCGGGATGCTCGCTCGCTGTCGACGGCGGCACGATCCACGTGACCTGAGGCAGGTTGCCGGTCGCAAGATCGTGCAGCAATTGGTAGAACGGCAGCGTGCTCAATGCGTGCTCGCGCAGGCTCGATGTCTTGCCCGCATCCTGGTACGCGGCAAAGTTGCGCACGATGTTGCAGCCGTAGTCGTCGTAGTCATGGTAGATCCGCCACGAGATCCCGGCGCGCTCGAGCCGTTCCGGATAGGTTTCCCACGTGTAACGCGCACTGCGATTGTTGATCGCGGGGCCGCCCGACTTGGCGTCGGCATCGATCATGCCGGTCATCAGGAAATAGCGGTTCGGGAACGTCGGACCGAACAATGATGCGTGGTAGCCGTCGCAGATGGTGAACGCATCGGCCAGCGCGTAGTAGAAAGGCAGGTCCTCGCGCGAGTGGTAGCCCATCGTCAACGGACCGGCGTCGCCGTCGACATTGCGCAGCACTGGCACCCACTGGTCCATCCTGCCGTGGTTGAAGCATCCGTGCAGCGGTCCCCAGCTGTGGTTCAAGTCATGCAGGCGCTGCGCGCTGGTCTTGCGGGTGTCGAGTCGGAACGGAAGCACGAATCCGTCGGGGCTGGCCGCATCGGGCTGGTGGAACACGCTGCGGCCGCCGGCCAGCGTCAGTGCGTGGACATCGTCGAACCCGCGCACGCCTGCGAGCGTCCCGAAATAGTGATCGAAGGAGCGGTTCTCCTTCGTCAGGATGACGATGTGATCTATATCGGTGAGCTTGGCCCGCGATGGGGTCACTGGCATCACGGCACATGACGGTACGGCAGTGGCCGCCGACAGCGCGCCTGCGGCCTGCAGGAAATCACGCCGGGTGATCGTCATCATCGCCTCCTGTACGTTTTATTACCCGCGTCGTCGCGTATCACGCGGCGCCATGGCACTGCTTGAACTTGCGACCGCTGCCGCACGGACAAGGATCGTTGCGGCCGACTTTGGGGGACTCGCGCGTCAGCGGCACGCGCTGCGTGCGCCGGTCGAACCAGAACTGCCGGATGTCGAGCAATATTCCGGCGAAATCGCCGCGCGCCTCGCGCGCATAGGCGCCAAGGTCGTCGATTCCTTCGAATGTCGCCGGCACGTCATCGTGCTCGGTGGCAAGTACCTCCAACGGCAGCAGCAGCTCGGCGACCTCGTCGGGATCGGCCAGCGTCGTCCACGCAGGCTCGGACGCATCCACGCCGTCCAGGTAACCCTGGCACCAGGTCGCATAATCGGGCTTGCCGGCCTCGTCATCGAACAACAGCAGCGGAAGCGAGTCCTCGCTGCGATGTACGTCACGCTGGCACTCCTGTGCGAAGCGCTGCAGCAGACCGGCTACGCCCTCGCGCTGCGCATCGTCCTGCCATCGCACGTCGTCGCCGAGGATCACTGCAAGCCATGCGTCGGCATCGGCAAACTCGCCGGGGCCGCTTGCCATCGCGTAGAAGGCCCCCTGCGTCGCGTCGAGCGGCAGTGATTCGGGCAGCTCCGCGGCATTGAGCGCCGCCGACAGCTGTTCGAGTTCGGAAGCGGTGAGGGGGATGAATGTGGCCATGATTTCCGTTCGCTGTCGCGGCGCATCCCCGGGCGGGCTCGGCAACGCCGGCCGCAGTGTTGCATCGGCGACAGCGCGATCCGTCCGCCGCCGCTATTTTTGCTTGCGCACGCATGCGCGCAACCGATAAGATTACTCCACTCGCTCCCTGCGAGTTTTTGCGGACGGAAAACCTTGATGAACCACGCAGCACGCAAATGGCACAACCGTAGCGACGCTTCTGGCGATGCGCTGCGCGCGGGCCTTTTGCAGGTGGACAGCATCGTTGCCCTCACCGCCCTGTCGCTGTTGCAGCCGCTGTCGTCGCGGATGCAACTTGGCGGTAGCGCGGCGCACTAGTACCCGGCCGGATGGCATTCCGCCGGGGTTGGCGGAACTGCCGGATGGTCCAGATTCCCGGTCCTTTCTGCGGTTCCCCGAGTGGGGGCGAGCGAGTGTGTTGCGCGTGTCCGCTGTGGATGCGGTCGATACCATAGTTCGATGACTTGAACCACGACGAAAGGAGCACGCGATGACCAACGAAATCCTGCACATGAATCTGCCGATGCGATGCGAGCGCCTGCGCCGCGGCGTATCGGCGCTTCCGCCGTTCGCGACGCAGAAGCAACTGGGCAATGGCCAGCAACGCGACCGGATTTTCGCCGGGGAGTCGTGCACATAGCGCGAATTTCCCCAACAGCGAGAAGCCCGGGTCGCCAGCAAAGGCGCCGGGCTTTTTTATTGGCTGCCGGTGCCCTCGAAAAATGTGATTGACGCTACGAGGCACACGAAATGAGACGGCAACATGCAATGCACCCACCCCATCTCCGTGCCGACGCGACGCTCGTGCGGCACGGCGCCGGGGAGATGTACTGGCAGGCAGCGGACGGCTTGGTGGTGCGGATCGCCGCAGGCGACGACCG
>JBDTJK010000153.1:0-4191 GCA_039935875.1 Casimicrobiaceae bacterium | reverse complement strand
CCCGACGTGCAGACGATCGCCGAGGAATCGACCGCGTGGCCGCAGGTGTCGCGACCGACCTGGCTCGGTGGCCTGGGCTTCGGCATGAAGTGGAACATGGGGTGGATGCACGACGTGCTCGACTACTTCCATCATGAACCTGTTCATCGGGCGTTCCACCAGGGATCGCTGACGTTCAGCCTGTGGTATGCGTTCAACGAGAATTTCGTGCTGCCGCTGTCACACGACGAAGTCGTGTACGGCAAGGGGTCGTTGATCGGCAAGATGCCGGGCGACGACTGGCAGCGTTTCGCGAATTTGCGGCTGCTGTTCGGCTACATGTGGGGGCATCCGGGCAAGAAGTTGCTGTTCATGGGCGGGGAGTTCGCGCAATGGCGCGAATGGGACCATGACCGCAGCCTCGACTGGCATCTCGCCGACTATCCGCTGCATGCGGGAATGCAACGGTGGATCCGCGACCTCAACCTGGCGCTCGCGCGCTCCCCTGCGTTGCATGCACGCGATTTCGACGCGGATGGATTCGCATGGGTCGACGCGTCCGATACGGCAAACAGCATCGTCTCGTTCGTACGAAGCGCACCCGGTGACGGCCCGCTGGTGCTCGTGGTGTGCAACCTGACGCCGATTGTGCGCAACGACTACCGCATCGGCGTGCCGCGGGCGGGACGCTGGCGCGAGTTGCTCAACAGCGACGCGAGCTGCTACGGCGGCAGCGGTATCGGCAACCTGGGTGGCGCGGATACGCAGTCGATTGCGGCGCACGGCCATCCGCAATCGATCGCGCTGAGCCTTCCTCCGCTGTGCGCATTGTTCTTCGAAAGCGACTGAGTGGCGATGCCCGCGCGTGCATTGACCGAAGTGGCGAGCCGTGTCGTCATCGAGAACGTGACGCCGGTCGTCGACGCAGGGCGCTTCCCCGCGAAGCGCTGCGTGGGGGACCGGATTGCGGTCGCCGCGGACATCTACGTCGACGGCCACGACGCGTTGCGCTGCCTGCTGCTGCATCGGCGTCGCGGCGAAACGCACTGGGTCGAAGTGCCGATGGTCACGCTCGGCAACGATCGGTGGACAGCGTCGTTCGAAGTTCCGCAGCCGGGCACCCACGAATACTCGGTCACGGCGTGGCCCGACGCCTTTCTCACCTGGCGCCACGACCTGCCGCGCTGGTCGGATCCCGCCGATGTGGGGGTTTCGCTTGCAGCCGGCGCCGAGCTCGTGGGTGCCGCGGTGCGTCGCGCGCCCGCGGCGGATGCGCGCGCGCTGCGCGGCTGGAAGAAGCAACTTGACGATGCTGTCGATCCGATGGCATCGCGAGCCGAAGCGCTGGTGGAAGCGCTGCAGGCGTTGATGCTGCGCAACAGCGATCGCAGCCGCGCAGCGTCGGCCAGCGTTTTCACGGTCACCGTGGATCCGCCGCGCGCCGGTTGTTCTGCCTGGTACGAGATGTTTCCGCGCTCCGCGGGCGATGGCGGCGCGCACGGCACGTTCAGGGACGTGGAGGCGCTGCTGCCGGACATCGCCGCAATGGGCTTCGACGTGCTGTACCTGCCGCCGATCCACCCGATCGGCGTCACCAAGCGCAAGGGCCGCAACAACGCACTGGTCGCTGCGGCGGGGGATCCTGGCAGCCCATGGGCGATCGGCGGCAAGGAAGGCGGTCACAAGTCGATCCATCCGGCGCTTGGTGACGCAGCCGATTTTCGCCGGCTGGTGATGGCTGCGCGGAAGCATGGAATCGACGTTGCGCTGGACATCGCTTTCCAGACGTCACCCGACCATCCGTACGTGGTCGCGCATCCGCAATGGTTTCGCCACCGTCCCGACGGCAGCATCCAGTACGCCGAAAACCCGCCCAAGAAGTACGAGGACATCTATCCGTTCGACTTCGATGGCGATGACTGGAAGGCGCTGTGGCAGGAATTGAAGAGCGTGTTCCTGCACTGGATCGGCGAAGGCGTGACGATCTTCCGCGTCGACAACCCGCATACGAAGCCGTTTCCGATGTGGGAATGGATGATCGGCGAACTGAAGCGCGACTATCCCCAGCTGATCTTTCTTGCCGAAGCCTTCACGCGGCCGCGCCCGATGCATCGGCTGGCAAAGCTCGGGTTCACGCAGTCCTATACCTATTTCACGTGGCGCACGACGAAGGCGGAAATCACCGATTACTTCACCGAGTTGACGCGCGATGCGTCGCGCGAATACCTGCGTCCGAACGTGTGGCCGAACACGCCTGACATCCTGCACGCCTATCTCCAATCCGGCATCGGCGCTGCGTTCACTTCGCGCTTCGTGCTGGCGTCGACGCTGTGCGCGAATTACGGAATCTACGGGCCGGCGTTCGAACTGCGCGAATGCACGCCGCGCGACAAGGGCTCCGAAGAGTACGCGCAGTCGGAAAAGTACGAGGTCCGCGCGTGGAACCGTCAGCGAGCCGACAGCCTGCGCCCGCTGATCACACGCATCAACGCTGCCCGTCGCGACAATCCGGCATTGCAGCGCAATGAGCGCCTCGTATTCCATCGCATCGACAATCCGGAACTGATCTGCTACTCGAAGTCGACCGACGCGCTTGATAACGTCATCCTGGCGATCGTCAACCTCGATCCACGCAACCCGCAATCGGGGTGGACCGATCTGTCGCTGGCCGACCTCGGCCTGACCGGCGCCACTGCATTCGATGTGCATGACCTGCTGACCGACGCTCGCTATCGCTGGCGCGGTGCCCGCAACTACGTCGAGCTGCGTCCGCAGGAGTCCACAGCGCACCTGTTCCGCGTGCGGCCGGTTGCTTCGACGAGGACGCCATGATGGCGCGCTTTCACGAACCGTCGAGCGCGCCGCCGCCTGCGGCCACGATTGCGGTGGATCGCGATCCGCTGTGGTACAAGGACGCCGTCATCTACCAGATCCACGTCAAGGCGTTCCGCGACAGCAACGACGACGGCGTCGGCGATTTCCCCGGCCTTACGCAGTCGCTTCCGTACATCGCGGATCTGGGCGTCAACACGATCTGGCTACTGCCGTTCTATCCGTCACCGATGCGCGACGACGGATACGACATTGCCGACTACCACGGTGTCAATCCGCAGTTCGGCACGCGTGCCGATTTCCGGCACTTCATGCGCGAGGCGCACCGCCTCGGTTTGCGGGTGATCACCGAGCTCGTGATCAACCACACGTCCGACCAGCATCCGTGGTTCCAGGCCGCGCGCCGCGCGCCGCGCGGCTCGAGCAAGCGCGATTTCTACGTTTGGAGCGACAGCGACAAGCGCTGGCCCGAAACGCGGATTATCTTCACCGACACCGAGAAGTCGAACTGGACGTGGGATCCGGTGGCGAACCAGTTCTACTGGCACCGCTTCTTCTCGCACCAGCCCGATCTCAATTTCGACAATCCGAGCGTGCTGCGTGCGGTGATCAAGGTGATGCGCTACTGGCTCGACATGGGCGTCGACGGCCTGCGCCTCGACGCCATTCCGTACCTGTGCGAGCGCGACGACACCAATAACGAAAACCTTCCGCCGACACACGCCGTGCTGAAGGCGATGCGCGCGGAGCTCGACAGCCGCTACACCGACCGCTTCTTCCTCGCCGAGGTCAACCAGTGGCCCGAGGACGTGCGGCCGTACTTCGGCGATGGCGACGAGTGCCAGATGGCATTCCATTTTCCGCTGATGCCGCGCGTCTACATGGCGCTCGCCGAAGAAGACCGCCATGCGATCGTCGACATCATGGCGCAGACGCCGGATATTCCCGACAATTGCCAGTGGGCGATCTTCCTGCGCAACCACGACGAGTTGACGCTGGAAATGGTGACCGCACGCGAGCGTGACTTCCTGTATCGCACCTACGCCGCAGACCGCCAGATGCGCATCAACGTCGGCATTCGCCGGCGGCTTGCGCCGCTGATGGAAAACAACCGGCCGAAGATCGAGCTGCTCAACAGCGTGCTGATGTCGCTGATCGGTTCCCCGGTGCTTTATTACGGCGACGAGATCGGCATGGGGGACAACATCTTCCTCGGCGATCGCAACGGTGTGCGCACGCCGATGCAATGGAGCCCCGACCGCAATGCCGGTTTTTCGCGCGCCGATCCGCAGCGCCTGTACCTGCCTCCGCTGATGGACCCCGTGTATGGTTACCCGGCGGTCAATGTCGAAGCGCAATCGCGCAGTGCATCATCGCTGC
>JBDTJK010000152.1:0-14302 GCA_039935875.1 Casimicrobiaceae bacterium | reverse complement strand
ACAATGCACGGGACCTTGACCGACGTGTCGTACATGTTCTGCGGCCGCGTGCCATTGCCCTTGCCCCAGATGCCGTGGTGGCCGCAATTCATCCCGTTGTCGCTCATGAACACGATCAGCGTGCTGTTGGCCAGTCCCTGTGCATCGAGCTCGTCCAGCACGCGGCCGATGGCGGCGTCCATCGCGCTGACCGCTGCGAAATAGCCGACCAGGCTTTCACGACGTTCGCGTTGTCCGCGCTCGATGGCTGGCTTGCCGCCAGCGAACCAGGGATGCGGCGGCTCGATCGGGCACGACTGGAATGCGCAATCCTGATAGAGATCGGTGAATTCCTTCGGGTGACTGTCCAGCCACGGATAGTGCGGCGCGGTGAAAGTCAGGTAGAGCCAGAAGGGATCGCTGCCGGGCGCCTCCTCGCGCACGAAGTCGATGGCGGTTTCCGCCAGCACATCGGACAGGTAACGCTCGATCACCACCGGTCGACCTTCGTCGATCATCGGCGCGCCGTAGTAGGGTCCCATTCCGGCCTGATGCGCGAACCACCTGACGAAGTTCGGCCGCGGAACGTCGCTCGCGCCAAGATGCCACTTGCCGACCAGCCCGCAGCGATAGCCGTTGGCAGACGCCACGTCGGTGATCAGCGTCTGCCCTGCGAGGTAGTCGATGCGGCTTGCGCCGACACTTCCCGCACGCACCCAGTCATGCACGCCGTGGCGCGACGGAATATCGCCGGTCATCAGCGAAGCGCGCGCAGGTGAGCAGACGGGCGACGTGCAGAAATAATTGTCGAAGCGCATGCCGCGTTGCGCCAGCCGATCGAGACTGGGCGTGCTGATCTCGCGGTTGCCCGCGCACCCGAGCGCCCAGAACCCCTGGTCGTCGCTCAGGATGAACAGGACGTTGGGGCGCGCCGGATCCCTGCTTGCCATTGCTGGTTTCTCCTCGTCATGTCGCGCGGGCGACCGGCTCGCGCGGGGCAGGCATCCGCGTCGCCGCTTGCCTCGCCATGCGCCGCCCGGGTATCGTTGCGCAATCGATTGTGCCATCGTGCCCGCGCTCGCGCAAGCGCCAAGCTGCCGATGCACCATTGAGGACTGGGCTCGCCTGGATGCCATCGTGTAGTCTCTCGTCAATCGCCGTAACCCAACATGAAAAAACGCAAATCGACGATCTATGACCTCGCCGAACTCGCGGCGGTGTCCGCCTCGACGGTCAGCGCGGTGCTCAATGGCAGCTGGAAGCAACGGCGAATCGCCGAGGCGACAGCGCTCAACGTGCAACGGCTGGCAGCCCGTCAAAAGTACAGCGTCAATCGCCAGGCAAGCGGACTGCGCAAGAGTCAGTCGGGCCTGATCGGCATGATCATTCCCCTGCATGACAACCGGTTTTTCAGCGACATGGCGCAGGTATTCGAAAGGCTTGCGCGCCAGCGCCATTGGTATCCGATCGTCGTCAGCACGCTGCGCGATCCGGCGCTCGAAGTCGAGACGGTCAACACGTTGATCTCCTACCGCGTCGAGCACCTGCTGGTGGTCGGGGCGACCGATCCCGACCAGTTGAGCGCCGTTTGCCGTAACCACGGCATCGCACACGTCAACGTCGATTTGCCGGGCACGATGGCCACTTCGGTCATCAGCGACAACTTCTGGGGTGCGCAGCAACTCACGCAAGCGCTGATCCAACGGTCAGTTCCTATCCGCTCGAAGCGCCGCAACAAGGCGTACCTGCTTGGCGGGCTGGCGTCCGATTACGCGACGCAGCGGCGCATCGAAGGCTTCAGCGACGTGATCCGGTCACGTTTCGGGCGCATCGACGCCGCGCAGGTGGACGCGTGCGGCTACGCGGCCGACCTTGCCGAGGCGGCCGTGCGCAAGCTGTACTCCGAGCTCGGCGGCCTGCCGCGCGCGCTGTTCGTCAACTCGACGATCGCGCTCGAAGGGGTGGTGCGTTTCCTGAAGACGCTGCCGGCTGGCGAACTTGGCCGCTGCGCGTTCGGCTGCTACGACTGGGATCCGTTTGCAAGCGTGCTGAGCTTCCCTTTGCTGATGGTTCGCCAGAACGTCGAAGAGCTGCTGGACGCGGCGTTCCGCGTCATCGATCGCGGATCGGCGGCTCGCGCGGAAGTGATCGAGATCAAGCCGCAACTGATCTTCATGTAGGTGATTGGCCACCACCTTCGCGCCACCGCGTGTCTCACGCAGCACACGCTCTGCCGCTCAACGCGCAGCGCTGGACGACACCACCCGGTTGCGGCCTTGCGCCTTGGCGGCGTACAGGCGATGGTCGGCAATCGACAGCAGCGAATCGAATGTTTCCGCCTCGCAACTTTCGGCAACGCCCGCACTGACCGTGAGCGCGAGTCCGGCCGTCACCGCACCCCACGCATGGCGCTCGATGCTGGCACGCAGGCGGTCGCAGGCTGCGCGCGCGTCGACCAGGCCAGCGTTGGGGAACACCAATGCAAATTCCTCGCCTCCATAGCGGACCGCAAATTCTCCCTGCCTGCACTCGCGGCGGAAAATCGCACCGACGTGGCGCAACACCTCGTCGCCAACCTGGTGCGAATACCTGTCGTTGACCCGCTTGAAATAGTCGATATCGACGATCGCGACGCTGAACGTCACGCTTGCGTCGCGCCGCGCGAGGTCTGGCCGCAGCACGATTTCAAGATGCCGGCGGTTGAATAGCCCGGTCAGCGGATCGATCAGCATTTCAGCCGACAGCCGCTCGGTCTCCCGCAGCAGTTTCTGGTTCGAGGTCTCGAGATCGTGCGCCCGCAAGCGCGCTTCCGCCGCATCGGCCTTGAAGCGCTCCGCCTGGAACTGAAGCGCAACGGCGCGTGCCCTGCGCTGGTTGGCGTCGTTGACGACGCGTGCCTGTTGCGCGTGGAATTTGCGCAAATGCACGAGCGAGCGCGCGAAATCGCCACTTCCTTCGTAGGCGGTGGCCAGCATCTCGTGCGCGTCGGCCTCCCGCTCCGGGAGTTTCATGTCCTCGGCGATGCGGCAGCTACCCAGCAACGATTCGATCGCATCGGCAAAGCGCCCCTGTTCCAGGTATGCGGTGCCCCTGAATCGAAGCACCGATTCTTCGCTCACCCGGCTGCCGATCGCACGAGAGGCGGCAAGCTGTCCCTCGAGAATGGCATCGGCCTCGTCGAATCGCCGCATCAGCGAAAGGCCCAACGCGGCGTTGCGCAATGCGATACCCGCCAGCCGCAGTTCGCCGAGGCACTCGAAACTGACTGCAGCCACCTTGTACAGCGCGAGGCCGGATTCGAGGTCCGCCTTGGCGGGAGCGTTTTCTCCACAGCGAAGTAACGCGCCACCACGGTCGTTGTGCACATTCCCCAGGTTATTCCGCGCCCTTGCGACCAGCAACGGATCATCCAGTCCGGCGGCAGCCGCCTGCGCCGTGTGCAGCACCGCGAGCGCTTCGTCATACTGACGCAGCGACGTGTAGATGATGCCGACGACAATGTTGACCAGTGTCTGCGCACGCCGGTCACCCGAATCTTCGGCGAGACGCAACGCCGCAAGACTTTCGCCTAGCGCCCTGTCGGTCTGTCCGAGTTTCTCGAGCAATTCCGCGAGCGCGCAGCGCGCGCCGGCTTCGCCGGCTTGGTTGCCGGCGAATGCCCACACGGCAATCGCTGCGCTTATGTTGGTAAAGGCCGCGTCGAAGATCCCCTGATGCAGCTGGCAGGTGCCAAGGCATTGCTTCGCCGCTGCTTGCAGCGCGGGTTGCGCGACGCCGAGCGACAGCGTCACCGCCTCGGTGGCGAGCGCAAGCGATTGCCCGCTGTCGCCCGCGTCGAGCTCCTGCGCTCGCTTGATGGCAATGCGCACCACTTCGTCAATCGGGATCGACGCGCTGTCTGCGCGTGGCGTGCGGGATGGAACGTCGTCGTGCCGGCGTGTTGCGTGTTTCGCCATTGTGCCTGCGGTATTCCTTCCGTTGGACACCGTTGAACGGTGCTCGCAACGCGGAAATTGACGGAGCGCGCGGATCGTCCTCGTTCCGCGCTTGCAGGGCGCAGTGTCGCGTTGCACCGGTCACCGCGTCAACCATTCAGGCACTCTTGCGCGCAATACCTGTGGCGCGCACAACGAAAACGGCCCCCGGCAAGGCCGGAGGCCGTCGTCTGCGTCACGAATTGCGAATTCAGTGCATGAACAGCGCAATCAGGATGATGATTGGAATCGGTACACCGATTAGAAACAAAAGTATCGATCGCATGAGAGCTCCCTGGGGTTAATAGAGGTCACGGCGGCGACCGCCGACAGTTGCCAGCAAGCTGGCCGAAAAGGCGCCGAGCAGCAGCGAAACGAATATCCACAGCGACGCGTAGGCCATGGCACGCCGTGCTTGATCGGCCGCGTCCTTGGCATCAGCTTCGGTTGCGCGAAGTTTCGCCTGTGCACCGTTGTAGAGGTCAGTGACGCGTTTTTCCGCGTCCGCCTGGGTCAAGCCGGTACGCTGGGCAACGAGCTGCCCCGCGTAGCGCACGTCGTCTGCTGGCAACGCGCCTCCGCGCATGCTGTTGGCGAAGATGCGACCCACTTCTGCCTTCGGCGCTGACGGGCCGTCGTTTGGTCCTCCGGCGTTGCCGGACATGGCCGCGGGTTGTCCGGGCGCAGGCGCCGCAGCCGGTCGGAACAACGCATCCATCAGGTAGGGCGAGGCCAAATTGCCGTCCGGCCCCGCGCCGCGCGCTGCCGGGATCATCGAATTCACCGGACCCGCTGCCCCAACGCCTGTCGCGCCGGCCGCTCCTGCGGCGGTGACCGCGGCAGTCCCAACTACCGTCGTGCCGGCGCTGACCACAGTGCCGATCGCGGACGTCAGCAGGCCTGCAGTGACCAGCGTCGCCACCGCCCACGCGAGAAATCCATGCGCTGTATCGCGAAAATAAACCTCATCGGTGTGCAGCGAAGCCCACTTGATGCGCAGACGTCCAGCCAGATAGCCGCCAAGTCCCGACGCAACGATCGCAGTGAAGCCAATCCACACGATCGTCGACACGCCGAATGAAGAGGCTGTAATGCCTTTCTGCGTCCAAGGCGACACCACCGACAGTCCGAGACCTGTCCCCAGTACGAGCAGGATAAGCGACAGCGCCGCGGACGCCGCCGCACCGGCGAAAATCGCCGCCCAAGACACGCCGCTCGACGTTGCTGCATCGCCGGACACATACGCCCGGTTTGAGGGGACCGCAAGATCATCGAGTACTACGGTAGTGGAGACCATGTTGTCCTGTTCCTGTAGGTGAGTTGTAGGTACGCTCCAATGCCATCGGAGGGCGCGACCCGACGCGGCGCGTGGCGGACAGACTTTGCCGCTCCCGGGGCACAATTTCTGTGGGCGTCGTCCCCTATATTGCGTAGGACGCGGACCACCGCGTTGGTCGGGCAACGACCGCCGTCGATTCGGCCGAGTCTTCGGACGTCGCCGCAAACGTATGCCTCCATTTGCAGCCGTAACGCTCGCGCGCTGCCCGACAGACGTCGGTTGCGCACCCCCCGGCTCTTGCGACAATGGATTAAATCGGGTTCGCAGGAATCGGCATGCAATTGCATGCCGCACTTGCCGTCCTTTTCATTGGTTTGTCGGCGTCTGCGGATCAGCGTGCTGACGACGGGCGTGAGCGCAGATTCGATTTCGAAACCCTGCTCATTCGGCAGATCCACAAGGAAAACCTGATGATCCCCGCGCGTCCAGGTGATTCGTGGAACCAGGGCGATCCCTATGAGCGGTACATCGGGTGCTGGAGCGTGTGCGTCGCGGACGCATTCCTTGACTGGCTCGATCTTGCACCCGGGCTGCGCTGGCTGGACGTTGCCTCACTCATGGCACGCCACTGTTTGCCGTGCGCGATCCCGTCGCCTTGTACAGCATGAACAGCCGGATCGGCAGGGAAATCGATAGCGGCAGGGTGACCGCACGGCCGCCGTTGTACGCCGCGCCCGCTATGGCGAACACGTGTCCGACAGTGCGGCCGTTCTGGACAATCGGCAGCGGCACACGCCTCCATGACAGGCTCCAGCGTGAGCGGATGCTGAAAACGCGTCCGTCGGGCAGCGTGTAACGCGCAAGCCGGCCGCCACCCCAGCCCTGAAGTTCGAACGTGCATAGTGGGACGGGTGCCCGCGCGCCATTGTCCGCGCACATCAGCGATGCCGATTCGTGCCAGCCCGACGTGGCCATGACGGTGCACTGCTCGCCCCCGATGGTGATGGTGGTGCCGGCAAGGCGATGAACAATGCTGGCGACTTCGGTGTCGTGCCCGTCCCTGACCCTCAGAATGACCTCGCTCATGCCGATCTGCCAAACGCCATAAAGCAGCGCTGCGCGATCAACGGCGCTGAGTCCGGTGCCGGCGAGCACATCGGAAGCCCTGGTATCGCGCAGCGTGCTTTCCCGCCGTCGCGTCGCAGAGCGCAGGCCAAATACGATGACCACTGCAAACAAGGCTGTCACGCCGAGTGCCGCTCCAAGAAGCATGTGCAAATCGCTGGCGGGCATTATCGTGTCCTTCGCGCTGTCGCGCCGCACCTCGCGCGAGCGTAGCTATCGAGAGAAGCTGCGGTTGGATCAATCGGGTGCGCACATGGCGACGCCGGCAGCGTATCCCTCAGGCATCCACCCCACGTCAATCATTTTTTGGCGTTCAACCGTGTCGGTCAGAAAACGATGATTCGATGCGCCGCGCGGGCATCCTGACGCTTCCCCAGCCAATGATGGCGAGGGGAAGCGTAGAGACGCCTGCTGCGGCGTATACGTACCTCGGACGACTCCGGGTCGGCAGCCATCGGAATGTTATCAAGGCCCGATCCGTAGGCTGAATCTGACGCCCTCAACAGACGACCCCCCCGATAGCGTTCGGAATTTGGCTGACGCCTCAATCGATCCGGCCGCCCTACTCTGCAGCTGCACGTGAAACATCCAAGGCCACATCCTTTTTCAACTTAACGATGCCGTACAGGCGAGGAAAGCACATGAACTTCATCATCTGGTTGGTTATTGGCGGAGTAATTGGTTGGCTGGCGAGCATCATCATGAAGACCGACGCGCAGCAAGGCGTCATTCTCAACATCGTCGTGGGGATCGTTGGCGCGATGCTGGGCGGCTGGCTGATATCTCCTCTCGTGGGCATCCCGACGATCAACCAGGATGCCTTCAGCCTGCCAGCGATGTTTGTGTCACTGGTCGGCGCAATGGTTCTGCTGGGCATCGTCAACCTGGTCCGCCGCGGCCAGGCACGTTGATCGATCATCGCTGCACGCTCTGCGGCGTCTTTAATTCAATTTCAGGAGAGTCCCATGACCAACGAAAACTTTAATCGCACGACGACGGGTGGAAGCGCAAACCGTGATCCGCTGACCGGCGCGCCAGGCGCGCATCCGCTCGGGACCGGACTCGGCGCTGTCGCCGGAGGAGTAGCCACCGGCGCTGCCGTGGGTACCGTCGCCGGCCCAGTCGGGACAGCGATCGGGGCCGCTGTCGGTGCAATTGTCGGCGGACTTGCCGGCAAGGGCGTCGCCGAACAGATCGACCCCACGCGCGAGGATGCTTACTGGCGAGACAACTTCAAATCGCGGCCCTATGCCAGCGGCGCCAGCTACGACGACTACGGTCCGGCCTACGCCTACGGGGTTAGTTCGTACTCCCGCTACGCTGGTCGCAATTTCGACGATGTCGAGTCCGATCTCTCGCGCGACTGGAGCAGTGCCAAGGGCAACTCGAGCCTGACGTGGGATCGCGCGAAACTCGCCACCCGCGATGCCTTCCACCGGGTCAGCGATTCGGTCGAGCGTGCCACCCCCGGCGACTCCGACCGCGACGGGAAGTAGCCAGCGTCCGACAAAGAGCGCCCTGCGGGGCGCTCTTTCATATCTGCCTCGCGAGAGGCAGTCCCTCCAGCAACGTGCTGTGGGCGTATTCATGACGGCATCGTCGGCCGCCCGGCTGCGACGGAATTCCGGCTCGTTTGGATTTGGACACACCGGAGCTCTGCTACCATCGATAAATGTCCGACACGAACGCAGGCTTCCTCCACTACGATCGTCGGACGCTCGCTCTTCACTGGATCACTGCCACGTTGGTGGTTGCGCTGTGGGTCTTGGGACAGACCATCGACTGGTTTTCGAAAGGCACTCCCCGGATCTTCGCACGCAGCACGCACATCTTGCTCGGCGTCGCGCTCGCGTTCGTGCTCGTCGTACGTATCGGTTGGCGCCTTGGTGGGCAAGCGATCCACCTTCCCCCTGCGGGACTTGGATGACTCGACAAGATGGCGACCGTCACGCACTGGCTGCTCTACGGGCTGCTGATCACCACGGTCGCTCTTGGCATCACGAACGCGTGGGTCCGGGGCGACACGATATTCAATCTGTTCAAGATCCCGTCCTTCGACCCGGACAACAAGGCGCTCAGGGAGAGCGTCGAGGAATGGCATGCGTTGGCAGCCAACACATTGTTGGTGGTTGCCTTCTTCCACGCCACTGCCGGATTGCTGCATCACTTCGTCTGGAAGGACGGGGTGCTGCGACGCATGTTGCCCACGCTGCGGTGACGCCATCAGGGAACGCCACAAGATCAAGAATATCGGCTGGTTGCGCGCTGCCGTGCTTGGGGCGAACGACGGCATCGTGTCGACGGCCAGCCTGGTCATCGGTGTCGCAGCCGCGCACGCGACGCACGGCAGCGTTCTTGTGACCGCGATGGCCGGGCTGGTTTCAGGCTCGATGTCCATGGCCACGGGCGAGTATGTTTCTGTCTCTTCGCAGGCCGACACCGAATCGGCCGCATTGAACGAGGAGCGTGCCGAGCTCGCCAACGATGCCGACGGCGAGCATCGTGAACTGGCGGCGATCTACGTGCGCCGAGGTCTCGATCTGCCGCTAGCGCGACAGGTTGCCGAAAAATTGATGCGCCATGACCCGCTCGGTGCGCATGCTCGTGACGAACTCGGCATCTCGGAAATCACCACGGCGCGGCCACTCCAGGCCGCCTTCACATCGGCGCTGAGCTTTGGTACCGGAGCGGCACTTCCTCTCGCTGTCGTCGCCTTCTACGCGGGCCCGGATCTGGCTGCGGCGGTGGCCGGTGCGGCCCTGGTGGCACTGGCGATACTGGGCGCCCTGGCCGCGAAGACCGGTGGTGCGAAGATTCTTCCCGGCATCGTACGCGTGACGTTCTGGAGCGCATTGGCGATGGCGGTCACGTACGGGATCGGCACCTTCTTCGGGACAGTCGCTGGCTGATAAAGGGGAAGACACGCGGCATCGCTGCGGACCATCCCCGTCGATCAGCCGCTCCTTCCGTGTGGTGCGTGCCGTAGCCAATATGCCCGATGCCTGCATCGTTGCCAATGGTACGCGTGCACCTTCCATTGGCGCCGCTGAGAAACATTACATTTTCAGGAACGCGCAGGAGCATGTCTATTGCCTTGACAACTCGCCTCGGCCCGCTTTGCGCGTCGCTCGGGTGTCCGTATACCTGCCCTGCCGTGACTCGGCCAATAATCTTGTCGGCGACTCGATGGGGTCCGAGCATCTGGCGAGCACGACGCGACCGCGCATGGGCCGTATGCTCATGGCGAGCCGAACACCACTTCCGACAACTTCCTCTCGAATGCAAAGTTGCGGAATCGGTCGCGACCGGCCCAGTGGCAGTTGGTAATCTCCCCGACCAATACTGCGTCGCTCAACACATAGAGATCGACCCGCACCAGATCGAACTCCGACGACAATTCTCGCGCGAGCCACAGCATCTCGTCGAGCCGGTCCGGCCGCGGCAAAGGCGCGGCCGCGCTCGCCGCGGAGTCAGGGGCGATCTCATTCCACCTTGAGTCGAAATAACGCCGCGGGTCTTGCGACTTCTGGAGGAGGCCGACCTGCACGAGCTTCGGCTCGCCGCGCCAGCAGAAGATCTTGTAGTCGAGATCTCGCAGGTGGCCGGCGAGCATCGGTTCGACGATCACCTTTGGAATCAGACTGCGATAGTTGGCTTCGCGCTGGCCGAGGTAGAAGTTCAATCCGAACCACCCGCGTACAACACGGAGGTCGATCGTGGACCCTCCTCGTCTGACGATCATGGTGCCGCTGGCGTGCGTGGGCTTGATGTAGCAGTCCGGCGGGAACACGAAGTTGTCCAGCTCCTCCGGGCTCTTCAGCACGGCCAGTGTAGGCACGATGTAACGGTCGCCTACAGCGTTTCCCACGTAGCATTTCATCAGTTCTTTGTCCGAGACGATGATGCGCAGAGGATTCAAGATTTCGTTCGTGGTCTTGATCCGGTACAAGACATCGTTCAGCAGAAGTCGATCGCTCGGCGTGCGGCCGTGGTCCTGCACGAAACCTATATACGCATATAGCCGGTCGCCAAGCCGGGTTAAAGGCACCTGGGGTCCAATGGTTTTTGCGTGGGCAGCCACGAGCGCGCGGGTGAGCGCATCGCGGTCCAAGCGCCAGATCGCAGTGACGTTCTCGCTTAGCGAGGAGGAGGGCACCAAATCGTGCCGGAGCACGACGGCTGTCAGTTCCTCGGCGAACGCCGCAACGAATCGATCAAAAGCGACCTCGTCCGTCGGCAGGGTGATTGCCATCTGGTCAGATCGGCGCTCTACGCCGCAAGCGCCACCGCGTTCCCAGCGATCTAAACTTCATTTGCGTCTCGGCTTCGCGCGATCGGGTTTTGGGCTCCACGAGTTCATGCATTAGCGCAGTCGCTCCAGCGCCATACCCGCAAGCTGTTCGTTATACCGGTAGTTGATGCTCAGCGCGGCGTAGAGTTCCGGCCCGACCGCGTGACGCGCGAAAGCCACGTTCCCCTGCACAGCCACGACACCACGGAAACGGGCCCGCAAGGAGGCCGTTATGAGTGAGTTTGGTGGAGGTGGGGGCAATCGATCACGTGGTCGATCTCATAGGGAAACATGACAATGCCAATACTCCTCCTCACCTCTGGCTAGAGAGGCAGGCCCATCCTGGGGCGGCATTTGCGGGCGGCGATTGAGAATGGTCGCGAGGTGCGGGAATATTCCCGACCCGTGCGCGGCATGATCGGCCATGCGCAGAAGCGGGCGGCCAACAACGAATTCCGGTTCATGCGTTGTAGAGGACCTGGCTCCGCAGACGTTATTTTTGTCGAAATATGCAATGTGAAACAAGGCAACCCGATCGATAGGTACACTCCAGAAATACTTTGCCACGCCGATCCGGCAAATGGCATGGAGACGCCCTCGAATGTGCGGCATTGCAGGCTACATCAACCTGGACGGGCGCCCGTTGGTCCGTGAAATCGATGTGCCACGCCTGACAGCGATGGGCAATGCAATCCATCATCGCGGCCCTGACGACACTCGCATGATGCTTTGGGAAAACGTCGGCTTCATCTTCAAGCGCCTTTCCATCGTCGACATCGTCGGTGGCGGTCAACCACTGGAAACCAACGACGGCAGCGTTTGTGCGATGGTCAACGGCGAGATCTACAATCATCACGAGATCCGGGCCGACCTTGCACATCGCCACACGCTGAAGACGCATTCCGACTGCGAGGTCATTCCCTACCTGTATCAGGAGCGCGACTTGGAACTCTTCGCGCCCGTCAACGGCATGTTCGCGGTCGCCCTGCTCGATCGCCGAAAGCGGCGCGTATTGCTGGGACGTGATCGCCTCGGGATAAAGCCTCTGTTTTACTGCGTTGCAGACGGTGGCCGTGTCCTGGTGTTTGCCTCGGAATTGAAGGGACTGTTTGCCCACCCGGCTGTCCCCCGCGTTTTCGATTGGCGTCAGGCGCTCACCGAAAAGTTTGCGGGTTCGGAAACACAGCCCCAGGAATGCCCCAGCGGATTCCGTGGGATCGAACGCGTCCCGGCGGCCAGCCTCGTCGACGTGGACCTTGATCGTGGAGCGTTGGCGATACGCAAGTATTGGACTTTGCCGGATCGCAACGAACCGTCAATGCCGAGGCCCGCGTCGTCCTATGTCGAAGGCTATCGAGCGCTGCTTGCAGACAGCGTGCGCCTGCGCCTGATGTCCGACGTCGGGTATGGCCTCTTTCTGAGCGGTGGCCTCGACTCTTCAACGCTTGCGGCAATGGCGGCGCGCGCCGGACCGTTTCCGACATTCAGCGTCGTCAGCCGTAGCACCGCCGGAAGCGGTGATGCCCAGGGGGGCCGCGAAGTGGCCGCCAGCCTTGGACTCCCGAACCATTCGGTGGTTTTCGACGAAGATCACCTCACGATCACGCCCGACGACTGGCGGCGGATTCTTTGGCATTGCGAGACGCCAATGGTCACCGCGGAACAGGTGTTCAAGTTCTATCTCCATGCGTTTGCACGAGAACGCTATCCCCAGCTCAAGGTCATGCTGCTCGGTCAAGGCGCGGACGAATTCGCCGGAGGCTACATGGCGATGGTTCTCGGACGCGAGGGTGACTGGAAATCTGACGATTGGCATTGTGTGGGGCGGCGCTTGCGGGCGATAGAGGCAGAGCGTGCTGTTGCTCTATCCGATCTAAACGACCAGTGGCTGGATCTGTTTCAAAGTGGGACTCTCAGCCCGGGATTTGCATGCGACGCCGCCGGGCGCATTGGGACGCAGGTTACCTGGGACCTCTATGTCGGGGCGTTCCGGAAGAATCTCGACTATCACCTGTGGCACGAAGATCGCACGGCAGCCGCCCATGCGATCGAGAATCGCGTCCCATTCCTCGACCACCGTGTCGTGGAGTTCCTTGCGCGAGTTCCCGTGGAACATCACGCCGAGCTGTTCGCAGACAAGCAGATTATCCGTCGCGCCGCGGCGGGCCTGCTGTCAAAGAAATTTGCGGTCCGGCCTAAGGGATACTTCTTCTACGGCAATCAGGAGCGACACGCGTTTCGGATGATGTACGCGATCCTGTCGCGAAATAGCGGCGAGCTGATCGAACAAGCGATCGAGGGTTCCGCACGCACTGGCGGGCCGCTCGACGCAGATCAGTTTCGGGTCTACGCGGCAGAAGTTGGAAGAGATCCGTCGTGTCGCGACGTTGGCCGTCTGCTCGACTTGGTGAACATGGGTCTGCTCGCCAATATGGCGGATCGCCAATTTGCAAGTACTCCGTTGTCCGGCCCCCTGCCTGTGACGGATGCGGGCTTTCCCGATTGGGCGCGGCCGATCGCATCCCAGGCGGTTGCGGACCCCGTCGAGCCGACCAACGCCGTTGTGGTGGCGCTGGCCTCTGGCACGCGTGTCGTAGTCATTGGGCCCGAGAGCGAAGGCAGGGCCAAGCCGGGCACTTACTTGGTCACCGACAAAGGTACGGACGACATCAATTCCTCGACGTGGGCGCAGTTCCTGTTGCGCGTCGATGGCAGCAAATCCCTGGGCGAAATTGCCGACGCCGGCCGACTCAACCATTCAACTATTCGGAAACACGTT
Source organism: Casimicrobiaceae bacterium (assembly GCA_039935875.1). Classification (GTDB taxonomy): domain Bacteria; phylum Pseudomonadota; class Gammaproteobacteria; order Burkholderiales; family Casimicrobiaceae; genus VBCG01. The sequence continues at coordinate 875 of JBDTJK010000152.1, read as the reverse complement.
CGGCGCGCCCTGGAACTGGGCATCCTGGAGGTTCGTACGCCCGTCAGTGTGCACCCGGACGCTCCAATCGCAGCTGGGACGACCTTCACCTCTTGACCAGATGCGGGTCACGCGGAGCCAGCTTTGTCCCGCGGTCGCGGCGAAATGGTTCGGCAGACAGCATATACGAGGGCTAATGCAGTGCACGTATCCATTTTTGAGCGGCGCTCGGAGCCCCCATACTGGGACACGTCCTGAACACAGCATCGCACCCAACGTATTGGAACGGGACTTCACCGCGCCGGCGCCCAATCGCAAATGGGCGGCTGACTTCACGTATATCTGGACTGGCGAAGGCTGGCTGTATCTGGCGGTCGTAATCGATCTGTTCAGCCGACGAGTCGTTGGTTGGTCGATGCAGGCGACGATGACCGCGCAACTGGCGCTGGACGCGCTGACGATGGCGCTTTGGAGACGCGGCAAACCAACCGAACTGTTGCATCGACCGATTGAATCCGCCCAATACAGTAGCGAGGACTTCCAGCGCCTACTGGTCGCCGAGGGCATCGCGTGTAACATGAGCAGACGCAGTAACTGCCGGGATAATTCCACGACAGAAAGCTTCTTCGCGTCGTTGAAGAAAGAAAGGGTATACGGGAAGATCTATCCGACACACGATTCAGCGCGTGCAAACATCTTCGCTTATATCGAGCAGTTCTACAATTCTCGGCGCCGGCATTCGACGCTCGGGCAGGTCAGCCCCATAGAGTTCGAACGGAGTTATGCGGGCTTAGCGTAGTGTCCGGAGAAATGGAGGAATTCGAACACGACTTGCGGATAGCGTGGACAGTGGGCCGTGGTCATGACGATCCCCTCCGTGTTGGCGCGACGGCCGG
>JBDTJK010000151.1:0-5658 GCA_039935875.1 Casimicrobiaceae bacterium | reverse complement strand
GCCATCCGGCGCTGGCGCCGTCGAACGGCGTCAACGCAAGCTGCACCCCATAGGTGTTGTGATTGGTGACGGCGATCGGATCGATCGACGAGCAGGCGAGTGTCTGCGATCCGCTGGTGCCGGCAATGTCGATCTGCTGAGCGGCGGGCGCCCAGGCATCATCGGCGTTGTAGCCGGCAGCGCCGGCGAGCACCAGCGCACCGGCGATCGCAAACAGCGCGCCGCGCGCACGCCGGCGCAGCGCGAACAATGCGAGCAGCGCCAGCGCGAGCGATGCAGCAGCCGTGACCAGCGGGCCGAGTGGAACCGCGGCGGCGGCGCACGCCGCGCCACCGATCGGCGACCAGCACATCTGCCACGCGGCGGCCTGCGCGCACGAGGCTGCGCCAAGCAGCAGCGATGCGGCCAGCCAATGGGGCGCGCGGAACGCAGCAGCAAGCAATGGGTTCGATCGATTCACTGTGTCGGCCTTGCGGACAGGGTGGAGAACAACTAGTAGCACATCGATTTATCGCGCGCCAGCGCGAATGTTCGCTTCACCGCTACAACGTGCAGTCACCGCGTACGCCTTGCGTTCACTTTCGCGAAGGCAGTGCGAACAGATGCGCGCCGGCGACAGCGACGATGCGATCGCCCGGCTCCGGCGGCATGATCCACAAACCCGTGAAGCGGCCGAACGCCGGCAGGATCGCGCGCCGCGGTCCGATCACGAAGCAGGGCACGCGCACCGACGGCTGTGCCGCGCCGCCGATCACCACGCCCGGGTGAATGTGGCCGCACAACGCATAGCCGCTGGCGGGCTGCGCCGGATGATGGCAGCCAAGAAACGGCGGCCATGCATGCGGCTCGCTGACCACGTCCACTTGCCATTGTGGCGGCGGGTCGCCGGCATGTGAATCGTGATTGCCACGCACCAGGATCATCTCGACAGCGACATGCTGCGCGCGCCATGCGCGAAACGCCGTATCGAGGGTTGCCACGCGTCCGCTCGCCGCGTGCAGGAAGTCGCCGAGTACCACCAACGTCGTCGCGCCGGTGGCGGCGATCAGCGCCGACAGCCGCGCAAGATCGGCGGCGGTGGAACCCTGCGGCAGCGGAATGCCGCCAGCGCGAAACGCAGCGTCCTTGCCGAGATGCACGTCGGCCACGAACAATTTGCGCGCGCCAGGCCAGTACAGCGCGCGCTTGGCGTGCAGCTCGATCGCTTCGCCGCCGACCACGCACGCGAGCACGCCGTCGGCTTTCGTGGCGGGTGCTGCGACATCGGCAAACAGGGGCAGGGCGGTCATGTTGCGGCGCGGATGGGTTGAGGTCGATCGATCATTGCGCGTCGAGCACGTGCGGCGCACACTCGCGGCGACGCAATTCTACCGGGCCGCACGCCCGAATCGCATGCCACGCTTTTCCGCCAACCTGGGTTTCCTGTTCACCGAGGTGCCTTTCCTGGATCGCTTCGGCGAGGCTGCGCATGCCGGCTTCCGCGCGGTGGAGTTTCCGTCCCCGTACGACACGCAGTTGGGCGAGATCGTCGGCCAGATCGAGCACCACAAGCTCGACGTCGTGCTGATCAACGCACCGGCGGGCGACTGGGCCGCGGGCGAGCGCGGGATCACCTCGCTGGATAACCGCGAGCACGATTTCGCGGCGGGCATGGTGACGGCGTTGCGCTATGCGAACGCGCTGCGCTGTCCGCGCGTGCACGTGATGGCGGGAACGCTGCCAGTGGACGCCGATGCTGCGGAGCGCGCGCACCGGCGACGCACCTATGTGCGCAACCTGCGCTATGCGTGCGAGGAAGCCCAGGCGCAGAGCGTGATGGTGCTGATCGAACCGATCAACACGCGCGACGTGCCGGGGTATTTCCTCAATACGCAAGCCGAGGCGCATGCGATCCGCGACGAGATCAGCCTGCCGAACCTGAAGGTACAGATGGACCTGTACCACGCGCAGGTCGTTGAGGGCGATCTCGCCACCAAGATCCGCCGCTACCTGCCGCAGGTTGGCCACATCCAGATCGCCGGCACGCCGGGGCGCCATGAGCCCGACAACGGCGAGATCAACTATTCGTTCCTGTTCCGGCTGCTCGACGAACTCAAGTACACGGGCTACATTGGCTGCGAATATCACCCGGAGCGCGGCACTGCGGAAGGGCTCGGCTGGATGTACAAGCTGATCGACCGGCCGCCGGTCAAGGCTGGCGGCTGACGTTACATGTTGACGCTCATGCCGCCGTCGACAAAGATCGTCTGCCCGGTGACGTAGCTCGCCGCGTCCGAGGCGAGGAACACCGCGATGCCGGCAAGCTCGAACGGATCGCCCCAGCGTCGCATCGGCGTGCGCATGTTGACCCAACTCACGAACTCCGCGTTGTCCAGCAGCGCGACGTTCATCTCCGTCTTGAAGTAACCGGGCGCGATCGCGTTGACGCGAATGCCTTGCGGCGCGAGCTCGACGGCCAGCCCGCGTGTCAGCTGGCGCACGCCGCCTTTCGATGCTGCGTACGGCACGATGTTGGGACGCGCGAGCTCGCTGGTCAGCGACGCGATGTTGATGATGCTGCCACGCCCGCGCTGCTGCATGCCGCGCGACGCCGCCTGCGCAACAAGGAACGGCGCCGTCAGGTTGGTGGCAATCACCGCGTCCCAATCCGCCTGCGAAAACTCGCCGACGGGATTGCGGCGCTGGATGCCAGCGTTGTTGACGACGATGTCCAGCGATCCGTGCTTCGCCTCGATGCCTGCGATGCCGTCGCGCACCGCCTGTTGTTGCGTGACGTCGAACACCGCGTTGTCGGTCCACAGTGCCGGATCGAGCTTGCCGCGTGCCTTGTCCAGCGCCTTTGCGTCGCGCCCGTTATAGACGACGGTCGCGCCGGCTTGCGCGAGGCCTGCGGCAATCGCCTCGCCGAGGCCGCGTGCAGCGCCGGTGACGAGCGCAATGCGCCCCTTGAGGTCGAATGGATTGGACATGGGATGTGGAATAGGAAGAAGCGGCCGCCATCGTGGCCGAAAGGGCGAGTGCGCGCAAGCCGCGTATCGTGGCACGAAGCCATGCAGTTGCCATCGCGCATCGCATGCATCAGGCCGACAGCGACGCTGGGTTCCCGCTTTCGCGGGAATGACAGTGGGGTGCAGTAACGGGTTGTGACGGCAGCGATCAGTGATTCGCAATTGGCGTACGCAGCGGTGACGACTCGCTTTGCGCGACCCCGGCGGGATGCGGGAGTGTCGGTCCAAAGCGAGTTCGCGAAGCGTGTTTGAGCGACGACCGATGCTCCCGCGGCCCGTCGGCAACCAACGACGCCGGGTCCCCGCTTTCGCGGGAATGACGGAGGCAGCGCTTTCGCGCGAATGACGGCGTCGTAACCAACAGTCGCTAGGCGTGACGACGATCGTCGGCGGTATCGTCAGCTTGCGCTTCCAGATCCGCGACCATCCGTGCCACGCGCGTTTCCAGCGCTTCGTTGGACAGTGACTCACGGAAGATCTCCACCATCAGCGGAAATGCGAACGGCGTGGGACGATGGCTGTCGCGGATCAGCGCCGGACTCGCGCGCAGGCGCTTCAGCGCTGCTTCGAGACGCGGCGCTTCCAGATGACGCTCCATCACTTCGCGCACCGCCTGCGACAGCAGCAGGTTCTGCGGATCGTATTCGGCGAACACGTCATACAACAGCCCGCTCGATGCCTGCAGCTGGCGATTCGATTGCCCCTGTCCCGGAAACCCCTGGAACACGAGGCCCGCAACGCGCGCGATTTCGCGAAACTGCCGCCGTCCAAGCTCGGCAGCATTGAGACCCGCTAGAATGTCGCGCTCGACGTTCGCGGCCGACAGCAACTTGCCGATGTCGGCAATCGTCAGGTCGACCGGTTGCGGCGACATCAGCCCGAAGCCGTAGTCATTGATGGTGATCGTGAACGTACGTGGCGACATCTGTGCGAGACGGTACGAGAACAGCGTCGCCAGCCCCAAATGTGCGAGGCGACCTTCCATCGGATAGAAGAACAGGTAATGCCCGTCGCGCAGTGTGATGCGCTCGATCAGCCATTCATTCATCTTCGGCAATCCCGACCACTGCCGCTGCAGCTCCAGCAGCGGCTTGACGAAATCGAGTTCCGCCGAGGCGTAGATACCATTGGCGGCGTCGCCGATCAGCTTGCGCGTGCGTTCGGCGAGGAGCGTCGACAGCGGCATCTTGGCGCCCATCCAGCGCGTGATCAGCGCCGACTTCTTCGACGCCGGCTTCACCCACGCCGTCATTTCGCGCACGCGCACGAACTCCAGCACCTTGCCGGCGAACACGAAGCAATCACCCTTGCGCAGGTGCGCGATGAAGGACTCCTCGACGGTGCCGAGCCGGCGTCCGTTGCGCATCTGCACGCCGATGCTGGCATCGGCGACGATCGTGCCGATCGACTGGCGATGGCGCTGCGCGATGCGCCGGTCAGGCACGCGCGCGATGCCGTCGTCGCCGATGACGACGCGGCGGTACTCGGGATAGGCGTTGAGGCTCGCCCCCCCATGCACGACGAAGTCCATCGCCCACTGCCACTGGAAATCGGTGAGCTCTCGATACGCATGCGTGTGGCGGATCTCGGCCAGCAATGCGGCCGGCTCGAAGCCGCCGCCGAGTGCACAGGTCACAAGATGCTGCACCAGCACGTCGAGCGACAGCTCGATCGGCGTGCGCGGCTCGATGCGCCGCTCGCTCGCCGCTTCGCGTGCGGCGGCGGCTTCGACCAGTTCGAGCGCGTGCGTTGGCAGCACCGTGACCCTCGATACTTCGCCGGGCCGGTGCCCACTGCGTCCAGCGCGTTGCAAAAGCCGCGCGACACCTTTCGGCGAACCGATCTGCAGCACCTGGTCGACCGGTGCGAAGTCGACGCCGAGATCGAGGCTCGACGTGCACACCACCGCGCGCAGCTTGCGCTCGCGGATCGCGACCTCAACCCATTCGCGCACGTCGCGCGCGAGCGATCCGTGATGCAGTGCGATCGTCCCGGCCCAGTCGGGCCGTGCTTCCAGCAGCGCCTGGTACCAGATCTCGGCAGACGAGCGCACATTGGTGAACACCAGCGTCGAGCGCGCGTTCTCGATCGCCTTCACCACTTGCGGCACGAGCCGCGTGCCGATGTGGCCGGCCCACGGGAAGCGCTCGATTGTCGAAGGATGCGCGGTCTCGATGACGATCGTCTTGCTGTCGAGACCCCTGACGATGCGCGTGGGACGCGTGTTGCCGACGCCGACCAGGCATTCGAGCGCCTGCTCGAGATTCGACAGCGTCGCCGACAGCGCCCACGCGCGCAGCGTGGGTCGCAGCCCGCGCAACCGCGCAAGTGCCAACTCGACCTGTACGCCGCGCTTCGACGCCAGCATCTCGTGCCATTCGTCGACGATGACGCCATCGACGTGCGCGAAGCGCTCGCACCAGTCGGCGCGCGACAGCAGCAGCGACAGGCTTTCGGGCGTGGTGACCAGAATCGTCGGCAGTCGCCGGTCCTGGCGTGCACGCACTGACGCGGGCGTGTCGCCCGAGCGCATGCCCACCGTCCAGAACGGGCGCAATGCGCCGGCGGCGCGCGCAATCGCCAGCGTGGTGTCGGCGGCCAGCGCGCGCAGCGGCGTGATCCACAACAACGTCAATGGCGGTGGCGCATC
>JBDTJK010000150.1:0-2894 GCA_039935875.1 Casimicrobiaceae bacterium | reverse complement strand
CAGGTGCTGCGATCGGCCCCGACCTGTTCCGCTTCTATCGCTCGATCGGCATCAACCTGAAGCAGTTCTACGGATCGACCGAGACCTGCGCGTACGTGTGCCTGCAGCCCGACTCGGCGGTGAAGCTTGACACCGTCGGCATTCCAGCACCCGCGGTCGAAGTGAAGATCGCCGACGATGGCGAGGTGATCGTGCGCGGGCCGATGCTGCTCACCGAGTATTACCGGCGACCGGATGCCACCGCCGAATCGATCGATGGCGACGGCTACTTCCACACCGGCGACGCCGGCTACTTCGACGCGGATGGCCAGCTCAAGATCATCGATCGCGCCAAGGACGTCGGCAAGCTCAACGACGGCTCGCTGTATGCGCCCAACTTCATCGAGAACAAGCTCAAGTTCTTTGCACACGTGAAGGAAGCGGTGGCGTTCGGCCAGGCGCGCGACCATGTGTGCGCGTTCATCAACATCGACATGGGATCGGTCGGCAACTGGGCCGAGCGGCGCAACATCGCCTATTCCGGCTACACGGACCTCGCGTCCAAGCCCGAGGTTCTGCAGCTGATCCAGGAGTGCGTGGAACAGGTGAACGCCGAGCTCGCAGGCGACCCCGCCCTGGCGGGCTCGCAGGTGCGACGCTTCCTGGTATTGCACAAGGAGCTGGATCCCGACGACGACGAACTGACCCGCACGCGCAAGGTGCGCCGCACGTTTATCGCCGAGAAATACGCGGTGCTGGTCGATGCGCTGTACGCGGGGCGTGCGGTGCAGCACGTGGAGACAGAGGTCAAGTTCGAGGACGGGCGGCGCGGCATGGTCGCCGCCGACCTGCCGATCGCCGACGCGCGCACCTTCGCGCCCAAAGCGGCACAGGCGGCCGCGTGAAACGACCACGATGAGCCTGCGCGTGATCGGCGACGTCGTGCTCCGCGTCGACAACATCTCGCTGGCGTTTGGGGGCGTCAAGGCGTTGACGGACATCAGTTTCGACGTCCGCGAGCACGAGATACGCGCGATCATCGGGCCCAATGGCGCCGGCAAGAGCTCGATGCTCAACGTGATCAACGGCGTGTATTTCCCGCAGCAAGGGACGATCACCTACCGCGGCGTGCCGCGGCGCGAGATGAACACCCACGCTGCAGCGTCGCACGGCATCGCGCGCACATTCCAGAACATCGCGCTGTTCAAGGGAATGTCGGTGCTCGACAACATCATGACCGGCCGCAACCTGAAGATGAAAGCCTCGTTCATCGAGCAGGCGCTGTGGATCGGACGCGCGCGCAACGAGGAACTCGCGCATCGCGCGAAAGTCGAGGAAATCATCGACTTCCTTGAGATCCAGCACATTCGCCGCACGCCGGTGGGACGCCTGCCGTACGGACTGCAGAAGCGCGTCGAGCTCGCGCGCGCACTCGCCGCCGAGCCGACGCTGTTGCTGCTCGACGAGCCGATGGCAGGCATGAACGTCGAGGAAAAGCAGGACATGTGCCGCTTCGTGCTCGACGTCAACGACGAGTTCGGCACCACGATCGTGCTGATCGAGCACGACATGGGTGTGGTGATGGACATCTGCGACCGCGTCGTCGTACTCGACTATGGCCGCAAGATCGGCGATGGCGCGCCCGACGAGTTGCGCGGCAACCAGGCCGTGATCGACGCCTACCTCGGCGTCGCGCATTGATGATGGCTGCCATGATCGAACCCGGTTGCCCGACGGGCTTCCTCGCGACAGCGGCTAACCCGTCAGTCCCGCGGCCGGAGCCATTGGCGTCATTCGCGCGGCCGGAGCGGTTGGCGTCAACGCCGCGGCCGGGGCCATTGCCGTCATTCCCGCGCAAGCGGGAACCCAGTGGCGTTGCGGTGACGTCAAATCGAAGGTGCTGGGTTCCCGCATGCGCGGGAATGACGGTAATCGCTTGCGTGGGAATGACGGTAAGGCGTGTTCTCACGTCTCGCGGTGTCCCCACCTCACGCCGCGTCGACGCGTGATCGCATAGGGATCGGGCATGCAATTCTTCTTCGAAGTGCTGATCGGCGGCCTGTTGTCAGGCGTCATGTACTCGCTGGTCGCGCTCGGGTTCGTGCTGATCTACAAGGCATCAGGCGTGTTCAATTTCGCGCAGGGAACAATGGTGTTCTTCGCGGCACTGACGTTCGTCGGCCTTACCGAGCATGGCCTCGGGTTCTGGACGGCGATCCCGGCGACGCTGCTGGTGATGGTGCTTCTCGGTCTCGCGATCGAGCGCGGCGTGCTGCGGCAACTGGTGAACCAGCCGCAGATCTCGCTGTTCATGGCCACGATCGGCCTGTCGTTCCTGCTCGAGGGAATAGCGCAGATTGTCTGGGGCTCGAGCGTGCGGGGACTCGACATCGGCATCCAGGACGAGCCAATCCAGTGGATCTCCGACCGGTTCGGCCTCAACGTGTCCAAGTTCGACCTTGCCGCGGCCGCAATCGCGGCGGTGCTGGTCGCGGTGCTCGCGCAATTCTTCAGCCGCACCCGGATCGGGCGCGCGTTGCGTGCGGTCGCCGACGATCACCAGGCGGCGCTTGCCGTCGGCATTCCATTGCAGCAGATCTGGGCGATCGTGTGGGCAGTCGCAGGCGCCGTCGCGCTGGTCGCGGGGTTGCTGTGGGGCGCGCGCAACGGCGTGCAGTTCGCGCTGACGTTCGTCGCACTGAAGGCATTGCCGGTGCTGATGCTGGGCGGCCTCGATTCGGTGCCGGGCGCCATCGTCGGCGGCCTCATAATCGGCGCATCCGAGAAACTCGCCGAGGTCTATCTCGGGCCCTATGTCGGGGGCGGTATCGAGGGCTGGTTCCCGTATGTGCTGGCACTCGTGGTCCTGCTGTTCAAGCCCGAGGGGCTGTTCGGCGAAAAAATCATTCGTCGCG
>JBDTJK010000149.1:0-5409 GCA_039935875.1 Casimicrobiaceae bacterium | reverse complement strand
GCGATCCAGGTCGAGGAAGCGATCCGCGAATACGGCAAGCACACGGGCCTGCGCTCGACGGTCGTCTACGGCGGCGTCGACATCCGCCAGCAGTTGCCGATCGTGCGCGCCGGAGTCGAAATCCTGGTGGCCACGCCCGGACGCCTGCTCGACCATATCGAGCAGAAGAGCATCAATCTGGGCCAGGTCGAGATCTTCGTACTCGACGAAGCGGACCGCATGCTCGACATGGGATTCATTCCCGACATCAAGCGCATCATGGCGCTGCTGCCGGCGAAGCGCCAGAACCTGTTGTTCTCGGCGACGTTCTCCAACGACATCAAGCGCCTCGCGGACGAGATGCTGAACAAGCCGCAGCTGATTGAAGTCGCGGTGCGCAATTCGGCGGTGGAGACGGTCACGCAGCGCGTGTACAAAGTCCCGCAGGAAGCCAAGCGCGCGCTGCTGACCCACATCGTCAAGTCGCGCAACGTGTGGCAGGTGCTGTGTTTCGTGCGCACCAAGCACGGCGCGTCGCGCCTCGCGCGGCAGCTGGAGAAAGACGGCCTTGCCACCACGGCGATCCACGGCGACAAGACGCAGCAGGCGCGCCTCGAGGCGCTGCAACAGTTCAAGGACGGCAAGCTGCAGGTGCTGGTAGCCACCGACGTCGCGGCGCGGGGCCTCGACATCGACGACCTGCCGCTGGTCGTCAACTACGAAATGCCGCACGTTCCCGAGGACTACGTGCATCGCATTGGCCGCACCGGACGTGCCGGCGCCAAGGGCGAAGCCGTATCGTTCGTCGATCCGGCCGAGGAGAAGCACCTCGCCGAGATCGAGAAGATGCTGAAGAAGAAGATCAGCGTCGAGACATTCGACGACTTCGACATGGCGCGCGCGGAACGCACGCCGCGCGAGCGCGGCGACGCACCGCGCAGCGTTGCGCGCTCGCGCAGCGAGTCAGCGCGGCGTCCCGCAGCGGAATCGGCAAGTCGCCCTGCACCTGATGCGCCGGTGCGACGCCGCGAGACGTTCGACGACACGCCGCGCCGCCCGCGCCCGGAAGAGCGTGAAGAGGCGTATGCACGCAATCCCGACCAACTACTCGCACCGGTACCGGTCACGGCTTCCGGTCAGCATGGCACGTCGCTGGCGCCGGGCATGCCGGGCAGGCCGAGTCCGGCAGCGCGGCCGTTGCCTGCGCTGCTGATGAAGCGGCCCGTGCACGAGCCCGAGAAAGTCTGATCTTTCCAAGAAGTGAGTTGCGGCACGCCCGCCGGTTGTTGATAATCGAAGCGTGCCGCGCTCCATCGTCGTCGCGCGCACGCCGTCGCAGTCCACGCGCGTGAAAAATGAACCTCCCCTCCTCGCGGTCGACGGCCTCGGCGTCGAATTCACCAGTGCCGAACGCCGGGTGGTCGCCGTGCGCGATCTCTCATTTTCCGTCGCGCGGTCGGAAACCGTGGCGGTCGTCGGCGAATCGGGATCCGGCAAGTCGGTAACCGCGCTGTCGATCATGCGGCTGGTCGAGCAGGGAGGCGGCCGCATCAGCGCGGGCTCGATCGACTTCACGCGCCGCGACGGCGCCACGCTCGATCTCGCGCAGGCGTCCCCGGGGACGCTGCGCGCGATCCGCGGCAATGACATCGCGATGGTGTTCCAGGAACCGATGACGTCGCTCAATCCGGTCATGACCGCCGGCGAGCAGATCGCCGAGTCGATCCGGCTGCACCAGCACAAGGATACGCACGCCGCCCGTGCCGAAGCGCTGCGCATGCTCGAGCAGGTGCGCATTCCCGACGCGCGCGCGATCCTCGACCGCTATCCGCACCAGCTGTCCGGTGGCATGCGCCAGCGCGTGATGATCGCGATGGCGCTGTCATGCCATCCAGCGCTGCTGATCGCCGATGAGCCGACCACCGCACTCGACGTGACGATCCAGGCGCAGATCCTCGCGCTGATCCGCACGCTGCAGCAGCAATTGCAGGCCGCAGTGCTGTTCATCACGCACGACATGGGCGTGGTGGCCGAGGTTGCCGATCGCGTGATCGTCATGCACGCCGGCCGCAAGGTCGAGGAAGGCCAGGTACGCCAGATATTCGCGGCGCCGGCCGCGCCGTATACGCAGGCGCTGCTGCGCGCCGTGCCCAGGCTTGGCGCGATGCGCAACGAGGATGGACCGCGCAAATTCAGCGCGCCTGCGCCCGTCGCGGATGCGGCGCATCCCGCTGCGCCGCCGGTCCCGGCAGCGCCCGTGTTGCGCGTGCGCGAGCTGACCACGCGCTTCGCCGTCCGCTCGGGTGTGCTGGGACGCGTCCGCCGGCGCGTGCATGCCGTCGAGCGCGTCAGCTTCGACATCGGGAGCGGCGAGACGCTGGCGCTGGTCGGCGAGTCGGGCAGCGGCAAGTCGACCACCGGCCGTTCGATATTGCGCCTGGTCGACATCGATTCCGGCAGCATCGAATTCGCCGGACGCGACCTGGCGAAGCTCGATGCACGCGCGATGCGGCCGCTGCGGCGCAACCTGCAGATGATCTTCCAGGACCCGTTCGCATCGCTCGACCCGCGCGTCACGGTCGGCTATTCGGTCGCCGAACCACTGTACGTGCACGGGATCGCGCAGGGGCGTGACGCCGACCGGCGCGTCGCCGAACTGCTGCTGCACGTCGGCCTGGTTCCCGAGCACGCGCGCCGCTATCCGCACGAGTTTTCCGGCGGCCAGCGACAGCGGATCGCGATCGCACGCGCACTGGCGGTGGACCCGCAGGTGATCGTCGCCGACGAGGCGGTGTCGGCGCTCGACGTGTCGATTCGCGCACAGATCGTCGACCTGATGATCGACCTGCAACAGACGTTGGGCGTGTCCTACCTGTTCATTTCCCACGACATGGCGATCGTGGAGCGGGTGAGCCACCGCGTCGCCGTGATGTACCTCGGACAGATCGTCGAGATCGGACCGCGGCGCGCGATATTCGCCACCCCCCAGCACCCGTACACGCAACGGCTGCTGGCGGCGGTGCCGGTCGCCGACCCCACCGTGCAGCGACGCGAAATCGAGCTATCATCGGCGCAAATCCCGAGTACCGTGCGCGCAGCCGGCGACGAGCCGCAGGTGGCGCCGCTGGTCGAAGTCGGCGCCGGACATTTCGTCGCACGCCATCACGTCGGCATTTATTAGTGGGCCGTAACGGTCGAATCGGTAGTGAGCATGGCGGTCTGGCGCGGCGATCCGCACCGAGCGCAAGGCGCCGAAGCGAAGCAAGGGTGGTTCCCCTTGCAAGATTCGGCAACGTGGCGATCGGCTTGGACCGCCAGCCAGACACTACCGATTCGGCTGTTACGGTCGGCTAGCCGCGGCGACGATTCGCGGGAGCTTCGACAGCGGCCGGTCATCCGGCGCCATTCACCTTGCAAGGAGTCGTCACCATGAAGTCGAACCTGTACCAGATCGCCGCCGCGCTGACGCTGGCCGCATCCGCATTTGCGTCGCCGTCATTGGCGTCGAAGGACGTCGTGTTTGCCGTGGCGTCGACGTTTACCACCACCGACCCCTACGACGCGAACGATACACTGTCGCAGGCGGTGGCCAAGTCGTTCTATGAGGGCCTGTATGGCTTCGACAAGGACATGAAGATGATTCCGGTGCTGGCGGAGAGCTACACCGTCAGCAGCGATGGCCTGGTCTACACGATCAAGCTGCGGCACGGCGTCAAGTTCCACGACGGTACCGACTTCAAGGCCGACGCGGTGAAAGTCAACCTCGACCGCGCCACCAATCCGGACAACCACCTGAAGCGCTACGGGCTGTACAACAACAACATCGCCAGGACCGAAGTCGTCGACGACTATACGGCGCGCATCACGCTGAAGACGCCGTTCTCGCCGTTCATCGCGCAGCTCGCGCATCCGTCAACGGTGATGATCAGCCCCACCGCGCTGAAGCAATGGGGCAGCAAGGACATCGCGTTCCACCCCGTCGGCACCGGCCCGTTCAAGTTCGTCGAGTGGAAGGCGACCGACTACCTGAAGGTGGCGAAGTTCGATGGCTACTGGCGCAAGGGCTATCCGAAGATCGACTCGATCACCTGGAAGCCGGTGGTCGACAACAACACGCGCGCCGCACTGATGCAGACCGGCGAGGCGCAGTTCACATTCCCCGTTTCCTACGAAGTCGCCGACGTGCTGAAAGCGAGACCCGATCTCGAAGTGGTCGCGGCACCGTCGATCGTACTTCGCTACCTGTCGATGAACACGCAGCAAAAGCCATTCGACAACGTCAAGGTGCGCCAGGCGATCGCCTACGCGATCAACAAGCAGGCGCTGGCCAAGGTCGCGTTCAACGGCTACGCATCGCCCGCCGAAGGTGTGGCGCCGCAAGGTGTCGAATACGCCGTGAACATGGGCGCATGGCCCTACGACGTGGCGAAGGCGAAGCAGTTGTTGGCCGAAGCCGGCTATCCGAATGGGTTCGAAACCGAGTTGTGGTCCGCGTACAACCACACGACGGCGCAGAAGGTCACGCAATTCATCCAGCAGCAACTGCAGCAGGTTGGCATCCGCACCAGGATCACGCTGCTCGAGAGCGGGCAGCGCGTGGAACGCGTCGAGAGCTGGCAGGATCCGCAGACGGCGCCAGTGCGCCTGTACTACGTCGGCTGGTCGACCTCCACCGGTGAAGCTGACTGGGCGCTGCGTCCGCTGCTCGATGGCGACTCGTGGCCGCCGAAACTGTTCAACACCGCGTACTACAAGAACGACAGGGTGGACGCGGATATCAAGAACGCGCAACTGGCAACCACCAGCGCGGACAAGGCGAAGCTGTACAAGGACGCGCAGGAGACGATCTGGAAGGATGCTCCGTGGGCACCGCTGGTCGTCGAGAAGCTGTTGAGCGCGCATAGCAAGAAGCTGAGCGGCGTCTACGTGATTCCGGACGCGTCGTTCAACTTCTGGGAAGCCGACCTCAAGCAGTAGGCATCCTTCGACAGCGGCAGGTGCGCGGCAATGCTCCAGTACATCGTCAAGCGCCTGCTCGGCCTCGCACCGACGCTGCTGCTGGTCGGCCTGCTGGTCTTCCTGTTCGTGCACCTGCTGCCCGGCGACCCCGCGCGGCTGGCCGCGGGTCCCGAGGCGACGCCGGAAACCGTGCAGCTGGTGCGCCAGGACTTGGGGCTCGACAAGCCGCTCGCGCAACAGTTCGTGCGCTTCATCGGCGGCGCGCTGCACTGGGACTTCGGACGCTCGTTGCGCACCAAGCGTCCGGTTTCCACCGAGATCAGCGAGCGGTTCATGCCGACGTTCTGGCTGACGCTGTGGAGCATGGCGTGGTCGGTGACGCTGGGCATGGCGATCGGCGTGGTCTCCGCCGTGTGGCGCAACCAATGGCCTGATCGCGTCGGCATGACGCTGGCGGTGTCAGGCATCTCG
>JBDTJK010000148.1:0-12365 GCA_039935875.1 Casimicrobiaceae bacterium | reverse complement strand
ACGGCGCGAGCGTGTGCAGAAATTGTACGGCGACGACTGACGCGCGACGGCGGCGAGCCTTTCGCCGCAAGGAGATCCGCATGCAATTGAAACTGCTCTGCGCGTTGTTCGCCGCGGTCCTGATCGTTGGCTGCGCGTCGTCGCCGCCGCCGAAAACCGCCGCCAAGCCGCGCAGCGCGGAGGCGTTTGCGCTGCTGGTTCCGACGCCGGGCAACGGCGCCAACGGCATGGTCCGCTTCACACAGGAAGGCGATCGCCTGCTGGTCATGGCGGACGTACATAACCTGGCCCCCGGCAGCGTACATGGCTTCCACCTGCACGCGACGGGCGATTGCAGCGGACCCGACGCGAGCGGTGCAGGTGGGCATTTCAATCCGGACGGCGCCCCGCATGGCCCGCAGGGAAGCGTGCATCACGCGGGCGACATGCCGTCGCTGAAGGCCGACGACAACGGGGTCGCACGCGCCACACTGGTGCTGCGCGGGCTCACGGTGTCGGCGGGACCGCACAGCATCGTCGGCAAGGCACTGATCGTGCACCGCGATGCCGACGATTACACTACACAACCCGCTGGCAATTCGGGCGCGCGCATCGCATGCGGAGTCGTCGCATTGCGCTGATCCGCTTTGGCGAGGGTCGCTGCCGCCAGCCACAACCAGGAGCTCATTGAACATGTTCACCCTACCGCCACTCCCCTTTGCAGAAGACGCGCTTGCGCCAGTGATTTCCGCCAATACGCTGAGTTTCCACTACGGCAAGCATCACAAGGCCTACGTCGATAACCTCAACAAGCTGGTCGCGGGCACGGAACTCGAGAGCGCGCCGCTCGAAAAGATCATCAAGGACACCGCAGGCAAGGCGGACAAGGCAGGCATGTTCAACAATGCCGCTCAGGTCTGGAACCACACGTTCTACTGGAACTGCCTGAAGCAGGCGGGTGGCGGCAAGCCCTCCGGCAAGATCGCGCAGATGATCGACAGCGATCTCGGCGGCTACGACAAGTTCAGGACCGATTTTGGGCAGGCGTGTGTCACGCAGTTTGGCTCCGGCTGGGGCTGGCTGGTTGCCGACGGCGGCAAGCTCAAGATCGTCAAGACACCCAACGCCGAGAATCCGCTGAGCAAGGGACAGACCGCGCTGCTGACGATCGACGTGTGGGAACATGCGTATTACCTCGATTACCAGAATCGCCGGCCCGATCACGTCAATGCGGTGATCGACAAGCTGATCAACTGGGAATTCGCCGCCAAGAACCTGGCCGGGGCCTGACAACTTCCAGCCGCCGAAGCGGCTGGTGCGGCGCCTGGCGCAACGCCTGATTTGCGGCGAAGTCATGACGGCTGCATAATTTGGCCGTAAGCCGCGCAACGCGCTGCATGTGCGCGTTCGTTGCGCGTGCGATCGACGCGCGGCGCATCGGCGTTGTTGCAGGCAATTCTCGAAAGCTCGTCCAGATGGCATTGTTTCAGAAGCCGCCCAAACGGCCTGACCCCGAGCCTGCGCGGCGCACGCCCGGTGTCAATCCCACTCGCCCGCAGTCCGCACGCGAGCTTGCTGCGCAAGCCGTCGGCAAGGGAATCGGACGCTCGCGTTCGGAACCCACGGCGCGTGACATCACGGTCACCGGCGCCAGCCTGATGGGTGCATCGCCCCCGACATCGGCCATCGAACTGCAGCAAAGCAATCCGGGACTGTGCGCAGTGCTCGAGAACGCCGCGCTGTTGTATGCCAGCGGACAGGCGCAGCCCGCGCGCGCATTGCTCGAACAGGGCGTGGAGAGCGATCACGACGCCAGGTTGTCGGCGCTTGCGTGGCTTGCACTGTTCGACTTGCTGCAACGTGCCGGTGATCGCAGTGCATTCGACCAGCTGGCAATGCAATACGTGGTTCAGTTCGAGCGCTCGGCGCCCGCCTGGGACGACGACGCCAAGCCCGCCGCGGGTGCCAAGGCCGCGGTCGGTGGCTACCTCGCCGTCACCGGCAAGTTGTCGGCGGCGAGTGCTTCTCAATTCGACGGATTGCGGCGTGCCATAGAACGCAAGATTCCGCAGGCACGGATCGACCTCGCGGCGGTGACAGGCTTCGACGATGACGGCGCACGGCTGCTGGCCGAAGCGCTGATCCTTGCCCGGCGCAGCCAGTTCGCCCTGGTGCTGCAGCGCCCTGAAAAGCTGCGTGCGGCGATCGAGTCGATGGTGAAGCGTGGCCGCGAAGCGGGTGATGGCGTGTGGCTGCTGTCGCTGGAGCTGATGCAGTGGCTGCACGACCAGGCCGCGTTCGACGATCGGGCGATCGAGTATGCGATCGCGTTCGAAACGTCGCCGCCGTCGTGGGAGCCGCCGCCCAAAATCGCCGGTGCACCGTCGCCATTGCCGCCGGCGTCGGAAGAGGAGGCCATCGCGACGCCCCCGCCGCGGGCCGACGTGCTGGCGTGGAGCGGTGTGCTGGCGGGTCCAGCCACGTCGCAGCTCGCGCAATTGACCGAGTTCGCGCAGGGCCGAGCCGTGGTGCCGATCGATATGTCCGCAGTCGAGCGGATCGATTTTGTTTGCGCCGGCGCGCTGCTCAACCTGATCAATCACATCGAATCCCAGCGGCGCGCGGTGCAGGTCGCCGGCGCGACGCCGATCGTGCGCGCGCTGTTGTTGCTGATCGGCATTTCGCCCCGGCATTTCGTGAAGAAAGTCCAGTAGCGCCGGGTTGCCTGACGCGATCCGGCGGCGCAAGCACGATGCAGACATTCCACGGCACCACCATTCTCTGTGTCCGACGTGGCGACACCGTCGCGCTTGGCGGTGACGGCCAGGTGACGCTGGGCAACGTGGTGGTCAAGGCCACTGCGCGCAAGGTGCGCCGCATTCACCACGACCGCGTGCTGGCCGGCTTCGCGGGTGCCACCGCCGACGCGTTCACGCTGTTCGAGCGCTTCGAGGCCAAGCTCGACAAGCACCAGGGGCACCTGACACGCTCGGCGGTGGAACTCGCGAAGGATTGGCGCGCCGACCGCGTGCTGCGCCGGCTGGAGGCGATGCTGGCGGTTGCCGACCGCAGCGCTTCGCTGATCATCACCGGCAATGGCGATGTGCTGGAGCCGGAGCACGGGATCGTCGCGATCGGCTCGGGTGGCGCGTACGCACAGGCGGCGGCGCTGGCGCTGCTCGACAATACCGAGCTGGCCGCTGCGGAGATTGTGCGGCGCGCGCTGCTGATTGCCGCCGACATCTGCATATATACCAACCAGGAACTCGCCATCGAGACGTTGCCGCCGGCATGAGTGCTGTGCGCGAATTCGACGTAGTGATCGGAGGCGCTGGCTTGCCGGGCCTTGCGCTGGCCGGCGCGCTCGGCGACAGCGGTCTCGACGTCGCGCTGTGCGATCGCCATGCAGTTGCGGCACCGATGGCATGCGACGACGCATTCGATACGCGCGTCTACGCGATCAGTCCAGGCAGTGCCGCGTTCCTCGACCGCATCGGCGCGTGGGCCCGTCTCGCCTGCGATCGCGTCACCGCTGTTGAGTCGATGCAGGTTCATGGCGATGCCGGTGGCACATTGCAATTTTCCGCACATGACCTGCACCAGCGCGCGCTGGCGTGGATCGTCGAGGAAAGCGCGTTGCGCGCAGCGCTGGTCGGCTGTGTGCACGCGACCGGGACGACACTGTTCGCGCCGGTGGACTTTGCGTCACTGGTGTTCGACCCCGAATGGGCCACGCTGGCATTCGACGCCGGTGATGCGCTGCGCGCGCGTGTCGTGGTTGCCGCCGACGGCCTCAATTCGTGGCTGCGTGCCGCGGCGGGCATTTGCGCTGCGCCACGGGCGTACGCACAGACCGCGGTGGTCGCCAACTTCGACTGCGAGCGCGCTCACGCCGGCTGCGCACGCCAGTGGTTCCTTGCCGATGGCGGGGTTTTGGCATTGCTGCCGCTGCCGGGCCGTCGCGTGTCGATCGTATGGTCGGCGCCAACGCTGCTTGCGCAGGAATTGGGGGCACTGCCGGAGGGCGGGCTCGCGCAACGGGTTGCCGCCGCCGCGCAGCATGCAGTGGGCGAAATGACGCTGATCGCGGGTCCGGCGAGCTTTCCGCTGTCGTTCCTGCGGCTGCCGTCGACGGTGGCCCACCGGCTGGCGCTGGCGGGGGATGCGGCGCACGGCGTGCATCCGCTGGCGGGGCAGGGCATCAACCTGGGGTTTGGCGATGTTGCGGCGCTGGCGGCCGTGCTGGCGGGCCGCGGGCCGATGACGGACGCCGGTTCGCCACTGCTGCTGCAGCGCTATGCGCGCCAGCGTGCCGAGCCGGTGCTCGCCATGCAGGCCGCCACCGACCTCCTCGCGCGGGCATTCGGCAGCGACCGCGGGTGGTTGTCGGCGCTGCGCAACCGTGCAATGGCGACAGTCGACCAGTTTCCGCTGATCAAGCGGGCACTCGCGCAACCTGCGCTCCGTTAAACTGTCGAACATCACCCAATTTCGGAGTTCCGGATGAATATCAAAAACTTGGCGCTCGCGACCGCCACCCTGGTGGCGCTGGCAGCCACGTGGCCGGTGAGCGCGCAGACCGCCGCCAAGGCGGGACAACCGCCTACCGCAACCCAGCCGATGACGCCCGAGATGGCGAACATCCGCAAGCTGGTTGAACAGCGCGTCCCGGGCATGGAAGTTCGCTCGATCAGCAAAACCGACGTCGCGGGCCTGTACGAGGTGCTGGCCGACGACCGCATCGTGTACGTCGACCCCAAGGTCAATTACCTGTTCATGGGCTCGATCTACGACCTCGCGTCGAAGCAGAACCTGACCGATGACCGCTATCGCAAACTGAACCGCATCGCGTTCGACAGCTTGCCGTTCGAACAGTCGTTCAAGCGCGTGCGTGGCGACGGCTCGCGGCGCGTGGCGATGTTTTCCGACGCCGACTGCCCGTTCTGCGCGCGCATCGAGAAGGAAATGGGCAGCATGACCAACGTGACGATCTACACGTTCCCGTTCCCGATCGATTCGCTGCACCCGTCATCGGCGCTGAAGTCGCGGCAGATTTGGTGCAGCGCCGACCGCGGCAAGGCGTGGGACGACTGGTTCAACAACCAGAAATTGCCTGACAACAAGGGCGATTGCGCGAATCCGGTGGCCGCCAACCAGGCGCTGGGCGACAAGCTGCACATCACCGCGACACCCACGCTGGTATTCGCCGACGGCTCCGTGGTGCCGGGCGCGCTGCCGCTCGCGCAGCTCGAACAGATGCTGGCCAAGGCCGAAGTGGACGCCAAGCAGGCGGCCGGCAAGTAGACCCTGCATCCTGCGGCCCCGGTACTGCCGGGGCGCACCCGGACGCACAACGATTCGGCGCGCCGCAAGCGGCGCGTTTTTCCGCATGGAGCCTCGATGGCCATCATCGATTTCCTGAAAAAACAGTTCGTCGACATCATCGAGTGGACCGATGATTCGCGCGATACGCTTTCGTTCCGCTTCCCCGACGAGGACAAGGAGATCAAGAACGGCGCGCAGCTCGTCGTGCGCGAGTCGCAGGTCGCGCAGTTCGTCTACCTTGGCGAATTCGGCGACCAGTTCGGGCCAGGCACGCACACGCTGACCACGGCGAACATCCCGGTCCTCACCAACCTCAAGAGCTGGAAGTACGCGTTCGAGAGCCCGTTCAAGGCCGACGTCTACTACGTCGTCACGCGGCTGTTCACCGGCAACAAGTGGGGCACCGCCAATCCGGTGATGATGCGCGACGCCGACTTCGGCATCGTCCGCCTGCGCGCCTACGGAACCTATGACTTCCGCATCGTCGACGTGCCCAGGTTCCTCAAGGAGGTTGCCGGCACCGACGACCACTTCCGCCTCGACGAGTTCAGCGACACGATGCGCTCGCGCATCGTCAGCGTGTTCACCGATGCGCTGGCGCAGGCGAAGATACCCGCGCTGGACGTGGCCGCGCGCTACAGCGAACTGGGCGCTGCGCTGCTACCGCTGATCAACCCGGCGATCGGCGAGAAATACGGCCTCGCGATGACGTCGTTCATCATCGAGAACGTTTCCGTGCCACCCGAGGTCGAACAGGCGATCGACAAGCGGTCGAGCATGGCCGCTGTCGGCAACCTCAACGACTACGTGAAATTCCAGATGGGACAAGGCATGGAAAAGGGCAATGGCGGGGCGGGCAGCATCGCCGCCGAAATGGCGGTGGGCATGTCGATGGCGCAGCAGATGATGAACCAGAGCGGTGGCTTGATGGCGCAGCAGACGCCGGGCATCGGCGTTGCGACGCCTGCAGGCGCTGCCGTCGGCGCCACGGCCGGCACGCCGGACCTGCTGAATCCTGCGCAGGTGGCGCAACTGCTCGGCGTCGCCGAATCCGACGTGATGGCGAGTCTCGAATCCGGGGACTTGAAGGGCAAGAAGATCGGCACGCAATGGCGCGTCACGCGCGAGGCCGTCAACATGTTCCTGGCAAGCTGATGCGACGCGGCATATTGCTGGGGCTGCTTGCGCTCGCCATCGCCGCGGCGCTGCCCGCGAACGCGCAGGACGCACGCGCGACGCTGGCGCAGGATGCTGCGCGCAGCTGGCTTGCGCTGGCCGACAATCTCGACGGTGCTGCGACCTATGCGGCTGCCGGCGACAAGTTCCAGCGGGCAATGCCGGTGAAGCGCTGGACCAAGGCACTGCATGACACGCGCGGTCCGCTGGGCGCGACACTGAGCCGTACGGCGGTCTCCACCCAGTTCGTCGATACGCTGAAGGGCGAGCCCAAGGGCGAATACGCGCTGGTGCTGTTCCGGTCGTCGTTCGCGAAGCGCGACTTCGCGCAGGAGCGGCTGACACTCGAGAAGACGCCACAAGGCTGGCAGGTGATCGGATACTTCACGCGTTGAAGCGATGACGCGCCGCGACGTTGCCGCCGGCCGCGTCGCGGTGTTTGCGCTTGACGCCAGCGGCACGCTGCAACGATGATCCCGGACCGATGGACCCGTGCTGGCGCAGATATGCGCGGGGATTGACTGATGCCGACGTTCGATCCTGCACATGCCTGAATTCAACGCGCGTGAAAAATTCCTGTGTCCCGCGTGCGGCGGCGAAGCGGTATGGGATCCGCGCAAGCAAAAACTCGTGTGCCCGTTCTGCGGCACCGAATCGGCTGCAACCCTTCCGAGTGGGGGCGACATCGCTGAGCACGACCTCGCCGATGCGCTGCGCGCGATGCTGCAGCCAGCGCCAACGCCCGCTGGCGGTGCCGATGCGGACACTACGCGCCAGGTTCGCTGCCAGAGCTGCAACGCCATCTCGGTGCTCGATCCCCGGCGCCAGGCCCAGATCTGCGAATTCTGCGGCTCGGCCCAGCTGGTTGCGTACGCGCAGACCAACGAGATGATCCGCCCCGAAAGCGTGCTGCCGTTCAGCGTGCCCGAGGACGGTGCGCGCGACCATATTCGCGCGTGGTACGGCAAGCTGTGGCTCGCGCCCGGCGCGTTGAAACGCCGCGCGCTGACCGACACCGTCAAGGGAATCTACCTGCCTTACTGGACGTTCAATGCGCATGCTGATGCCACGTGGAGCGCGGACGCCGGACACTACTACTGGACCACGCAAAGCTATACCGAAGGCGGGCAGTCGCGCACGCGGCAGGTGCGCGAGGTGCGCTGGGAGCCCGCTGCCGGGCGCCTTGCGCACCAGTTCGACAACGACCTCGTGTGCGCGTCGGTCGGCGTGCATCCGCGGCTGATGCGCGGCGTCGAGCCGTTTCCGATGAACGCGCTGAAGCCATACGACGCGGGCTTCGTCAGCGGCTGGGTCGTCGAGCGCTACCAGGTGGACCTGGCGGATGCGGCGCAACGCGCGCGCGCCGACATGGACAGCCAGCTGCGCGCGCTGTGCGCCGCGCAGGTTCCCGGCGACACCTATCGCAACCTCGGCGTCGATGCGCAATATTCGGCGCAGACGTTCAAGCATATCCTCGCCCCGGTGTGGCTCCTGACGTACACGTTCGGCGCGAAGAGCTTCCAGTGCGTGATCAACGGCGTGTCCGGGGCGATCGACGGCGAATATCCGAAGAGTCCGTGGAAGATCGCATTGCTGGTGGTGGCGGCGATCATCATCGTCGCCATCGTGGTTGCCGCGAATGGCCATCGTTGAGCGATCAACGGTTGCGCGGGCCTGCGCCACTGCGTGTCGCGCTCGTCCGATGACGCGCAGCAAAGTGCAGGTGTCGCGATGACCAACGTCGCATTCGTCACTGGCGTGTCGCGCGGCCTCGGGGCTGCACTCGCCACGCAATTGCTGGCTGCCGGATGGAAGGTCTTCGGCATCGGGCGCAAGGCGCCGATCACCCCGAAGCCTCGTTCGCGGCAGTTACGTTGCGGCCGGGCATCATCGATACGGGCATGCAGGTCGCGCTGCGCGCGCAGCCGGCAGCCAATCTTCCGGACGTCGCGATGTTCAGGGATTTCCACGACAGCGGAAGGCTTGTTCCGGCCGAGCGTGTGGCAAAGGTCGTGCTCGCCACGCTGATCGATCGACCGGTGTCCGCCGGAGCGACGTACAACTACGCGGACCTGGCAACGTCGATCGCGTAGGGCCCGCGCGCCGTCGCGGTGCAAGCGCTCTGGCGGTTCGTCGGCGGCCTTACTTCTGTACGCGGATGTGGTAGTCGACCCACGCACCCGCCACGCCGGCCTTCCATGCGAGGCAGTAGTGACCGGGAATCTCGACTTCGAAAATGCCTGACGCGGATCGCGTGTCCACCCGCGACAGTGGTATGACTACTGCGACGCCCTCGCGGTAGTACAGATCGAAGTCGACGCTGGCCGTGGCCTCGAAGCGAAAGTCGATGCGCTCGCCGCTGACGACGTCGACGCAGTCTTCGTGGCCTTCCCAGGGCGCGACACGCTGCGCCGGCACGTCGCGCGGCGTGTGCGGATCGACCGGCGCGCCCGCGCAGCCGGCGATGACAGCGAATGTGGCGGCCAGCGTGCCGCGTGCGAGGCGCGCGATGGCAACTGCGTGCGGAAGCGAAGGTGTCATCGGCGGCGCAGCTGGCGCCAGTCCTCAGCCAGCATCGCAAAGCGCACATGGTCGCGCCAGCGTCCGCCGATCTTCAGGTAGCGCCGGGAATAACCTTCACGCGTGAAACCGTTCTTCGCGAGGAACTCGAGTGAGCGCGCGTTGCCCGGCTGCACGTTCGCCTCGACCCGATGCAGCCCGATGTCGCGGAATGCAGTATCGAGGACCAGGCGCAGGCCCTCGCTCATGTATCCCCGGCGCGTGGAAGCGGCGAATCCGTAATAGCCGAGATACGCGCTGCAGAAGAGCCCGAGCACGATCTCGGACAGGTTGAATACGCCGGCGAGCGCGAGATCCGCGTGATGCACGACGACATAGCCACGATACGACGCGACACGCCCACTCGCCTGGCGCAGCCACGCGGCGAATTGCGCGACAGTCACGGGTGCGGCGACCCAGCGCCCGTGCAGTGCGCGACTGCGCCGCGCGAGTCCGATGAACGAGGGCTCGTCGGCGGCCCGTGGCGCACGGATGGATACATTGACGGGCTTTCGCACCAACGACATAGGCATAATCGTATTTTCACGGCTTCGACGAAAGACCGCAATGTCAGCATGGATTGAGGGGCGGATCGCGGCGAAAAAACGCTGGACACCCGGATTGTTGTCGCTCGAAGTGCAGGCGCCCGAGGTGACCTTCGTTGCCGGGCAGTTCGCGCGCCTCGCGTTGCCGGCGCCAGCGGGCGCCAAGGAATCGATGATCGGCAGGCCGTATTCGTTCGTCAACGCCCCGGGATCCGCGGCTCACGAGTTCTATTTCAACGTGGTCGCCGAAGGACCGTTCTCGCCGCGCCTGGCGTTGCTCGAGCCCGGCGATTCGCTGTGGATCGCGCCGCGCGCCAACGGGTTCTTCTGCATCGGCGATACCGCGCCGGCGGATGTGCTGTGGTGCCTTTCGACAGGCACCGGCGTGGGTCCGTTCCTGTCCATCCTGCGCACTGCGGAACCGTGGCAGAAATTTTCCCGCGTGGTGCTGGTGCACGCGGTGCGCGTGGCGTGCGACCTTACCTATCGCGACCTGATGCGCGACCTTGCGGCCCGGCACAGTGGCGCATTCACCTATGTCCCGGTCGTCAGTCGCGAATCGCATCCCGATGCACTGCAGGGACGAATCCCACGGTTGATCGACGACGGCACGCTGGAAGCGCGCGCGGGTGTCGCGCTGACGGCGCAGAACTCGCACACGATGCTGTGCGGCAATCCGGCGATGGTGGACGACGTGCAGGCGATCCTCGCCACGCGCGGGATGAAGCGGCACCGGCGCAAGGATCCGGGGCACGTGACCGTCGAGACCTACTGGTAGAACGACGAGGACCCCCACGGGGAACCGTCAGTCGGCGAGGCTGCGCGTGACGATCTCGCCGACATCCGCGGACAACTGCGGCGTGGCGGCGATGCGTTGCAGCGCGGCTTGCATCAACCCGCGGCGGGGCTGCGGAAAACGCTTCCACAGGTCGAAGTTTGCGGCAATGCGCGCCGCCACCTTCGGATTCATCGCGTCGATCGTCACGACCTGGTCGGCGATGAACGCGTAGCCACTTCCATCCGCTGCGTGGAAACCTGCGAAGTTGCGCATTGCGAAGGTGCCGACCAGCGCACGCACGCGATTGGGATTGCGCGCGTTGAAGCCGGGGTGTTCGATCAGCGACCGCACGCGCGCCAGCGTGTCCGGGCGCTCGCTCGCCGCCTGCTGCATGAACCACTTGTCCAGCACCAGCGGGGCGTGACGCCACTTCTGCTCGAAACGATCGTAGAGGTCGTCGCGAGCGGCTGATTCGCTGCTGCCGATCGCGCGCAGCGCAGCGATCGCATCGGTCATGTTGTCGGCGGCGCCGTAGTGCGCAACCGCCAGCGCGCGGGTGTGCGCATCGTCCTGCGCGCACAGCAGGTGCAGCGCGACATTGCGCAGCTTGCGCGGACCCGCCTGGACCTGCAGGTGCGAGTAACGCCCTGGCGGCCGCGCGCGTGCGTACACTTCCAGCAGCGCATCGCGGTGAACGCTGGCCAGCGCATGCACGATATGCGCGTGAGCGGCGACGATGCCATCGACATCGATCACGTCTTCCAGCGCGGCGACGTAAGCCGCATCGGGCGGCGTCAACGCCAGCGCGATCAGCGCGGGATCGCTACGCTCGTCAGCAATCAGGTGCGCTGCGAGTTCGTGCAGCGGCGCGGGCATCGTCAGTGGCAGTCCTGCGCGGTGCGCGGAGGAGAGCGCCAGCATCGCGTTGACGAAGCTGCGCTGCGTCGCATCCCAGCGATTGACCGGATCGCCGTCGTGCGCGGCGAGCACCGCGAGTTGCGCGTCGGTGTAGTCGAATTCGACCTTGACCGGGGCAGAGTAGCCGCGCGCCAGCGACGGCACCGGGGGTTCGTCGACGCCGGTGAACGTGAAGCGTTGCAGCGCTTCGCGCACGTCGAGCACGCGCGTCGTGATGTCGGTCGGGGATTCGTTCGCCAGGCACAGCGGCAGATCGTTGCCGCGCGCATCGACCAGCCCCACGACGAGCGGCAGGTGGAACGGCAGCTTGGTAGGCTGTCCGGGCGTGGGCTCGGTGTGCTGCGATACTTCGAGCGTGTAGGTTCGCGCCGACGCGTCGTGGACACCGCGGATGGCGAGCAGCGGTGTCCCGGCCTGCGAATACCAGCGGCGAAACTGTGTGAGATCGACGCCGCTGGCGTCGGCCATCGCGCACACGAAATCCTCGCAAGTGACTGCCTGTCCGTCGTGACGCTCGAAATACAGGTCCATGCCGCGACGAAAAGCGTCGGCGCCCAGCAGCGTGTGCTGCATGCGGATCACCTCGGCGCCCTTTTCGTAGATGGTGGCCGTATAGAAGTTGTTGATCTCCTGATATTCGTCCGGCCGGATCGGATGCGCGGCGGGACCCGCGTCCTCGGGATACTGGAGGCGTCGCAGAACATCGACCTCGGCAATGCGTTCTACGGCGCGCGATCCCTGGTCGGCCGAGAACTCCTGGTCGCGGAAGACGGTCAGGCCCTCCTTCAGCGACAGCTGGAACCAGTCGCGGCAGGTGACGCGGTTGCCGCTCCAGTTGTGAAAGTATTCATGTCCGATCACGGCTTCGATCGCCGCGTAGTCGTCGTCGGTGGCGGTTTCCGGGTCAGCCAGCACCAGCCGGCTGTTGAAGATGTTGAGGCCCTTGTTCTCCATCGCGCCCATGTTGAAGTCGTCGGCGCAGAAGATCATGAAGCGGTCGAGATCGTATTCACGTCCGAAGCGCTGTTCGTCCCAGCGCATCGCGTTCTTCAGACACGCCATCGCATGCGTGCAGCGTGGCAGGT
>JBDTJK010000147.1:0-3736 GCA_039935875.1 Casimicrobiaceae bacterium | reverse complement strand
TGGCGGCATGCTACAAGGCGACGACCGAGGTGTACGACGAGATCGCCGGCAAGAATGCCAAGTTCAACAAGATCTACGGCCCGTGGAAGGCGTTCCGCGCCGACCAGGTCGAATGGTTCTCGGTCGCCGAGAATCGCTTCGACAACTTCATGATCGCGGCGCAGCGGTCCAATCGCGGACGCAAGTAGCCACGCGTCGAAATTGGCACGTCGTTGTGAAAAACCCTGCTACGGCGGGGTTTTTTGTTTTCGGGGTGAGCGCGCGCCGCTACTTCGGCGGCGAATTTGGCGATGGCTCCGGTGCTGCAGGAGCGGTGGCACCGGGCGCGCCCGTCGCATCGGGCGCATCTGACCCTGGCGCTGTCGATGACCCCTTTTCCGGCTCGGCAAACAACTTGTCGAGCGCCTGTTCGGCCTGTTCCTGCTCGGAATTCTGCAGACTGCCCTTGCCCGACATCGACGGCGCATCGACCGGCACTTCGATGTGGATGCTGTTCGGGTCGACGTGGCTTTCGCCCGACTTGTAGACCAACACCATCTGCGGGAATGCGATCACCAGTCCCACCATGATCACCTGGATGATCACGAAGGGAATCGCGCCGCGGTAGATCTGGCCGGTAGTGACGCGCGCGATCATCTTGCCGGTCAGCCGGTCGACGTAGTCCTTTTTCGCGGCAACGCTGCGCAGGTAGAACAGCGCAAAACCGAACGGCGGGTGCATGAACGACGTCTGCATGTTGATCGCCAGCAGCACGCCGAACCAGATGAGATCGATGCCGAGCTTGTCGGCCACCGGGCCCACCAGCGGAATGATGATGAACGACAACTCGAAGAAATCGAGGAAGAACGCCAACACGAAAATGAGGATGTTGACGACGATCAGGAATCCGAGTGCCCCGCCCGGGAGGCTCGTCAGCAGGTGCTCGACCCAGACGTTGCCGCTGACGCCATAGAACGTCAGGCTGAACACCCGTGCCCCGACCAGGATGAACACGACGAACGTCGACAGCTTGGCGGTCGTGTCCATTGCCTGCTTCAGCAACGACAGCGTCAGGCGCCGGCGCCCTAGCGCCATGATCAGCGCGCCCGATGCACCCATCGCCCCGCCTTCGGTCGGCGTCGCCACGCCGAGGAAGATCGTGCCGAGGACCAGGAAGATCAGCGCGAGCGGCGGGATCATCACGAATGTCACGCGTTCGGCGATTCTCGACAGCAGGCCGAGTTTCAGCAGGCGATTGATCACTGCGGTGAAGAATGCGACGCCCGCGCCGGCTACCGTCGAGACGACGATGGTTTCGTCGAGTGCACGCCCGACCATGCGCAGCTTGGCGTAGGCCACGGCGCAACCGATGGCGATCGCGGTGAGCACCAACAGCGATTTCACGCCGCTCGCGCCGTCGGGTTCGCGCAGCGTCCGCGCCTCGGGGGGAAGGGCCGGCGCCAAGTGGGGCTTGAACCCGGAAACGCCGAGCACGTAGAGGGCGTAGATACCCGCGAGCGTCAAGCCCGGAATGAACGCGCCCGCATACATGTCGCCGACCGAGCGCCCCAGCTGGTCGGCCATGATGATCAGCACCAGCGACGGCGGGATGATCTGCGCGAGCGTTCCCGACGCCGCGATCACGCCGGTGGCGACTCGCCGGTCATAACCGTAGCGCAGCATGATCGGCAGCGAGATGAGGCCCATCGATATCACGCTGGCGGCGACGACGCCGGTGGTCGCGGCCAGCAGCGCGCCGACGAAAATGACCGCATATGCAAGGCCGCCACGCATGGGCCCGAACAACTGCCCGATGCTGTCCAGCAGGTCCTCGGCCATCCCCGAACGTTCGAGGATCAGTCCCATGAACGTGAAGAACGGCACGGCGAGCAGTGTGTCGTTGGACATCACGCCCCACACCCGGTCGGGAAGCGCCTGGAACAGCGAGAAATCCAGCAGGCCGAGGTGGATGCCGAGGAACCCGAAGCCGATGCCGACCGCGCCCAACGAGAACGCGACCGGAAAACCCAGCAGCAGCACGACGATCAAGCCGAAGAACATCAGCGGCGGGATGTTCGCGACAAGCCATGCGGTCATGGTTGTTCCCCGGCTTCGGTGCCGCGAAGCCGCGCGATCTCGTCGGCGAGTGCTTCTTCCGCGCTCCTTCCCTGCAGTTTGTCCAGCGGGTCGGGGATGCGGCCGGCCAGGAACGCAATGCGCTTGATGAGCTCGGAGATTCCCTGCAGGATCAGCAGGAAGAAACCTGCGGGCACCAGGAGGCGTGCCGGCCAGATGATGAGCCCGCCTGCGTTGGACGAGACCTCATGGCGGACGAACGAATCCTCGAGCAGCGGCCATGACAGCCACATGATGATCACCGACATCGGGAACAGGAAGAAGAGGATGCCGATGACGTCCACCCAGTTCTGCGCGCGAGCGGAGGTGCGGCTCGAAATGATGTCGATGCGCACGTGCTCGTTCTTGAGCAGCGTGTAACCCGCTCCGAGCAGGAACACCGCGGAGAACAGGTACCACTGGATCTCCAGAAACGAGTTCGAGCTGTAGTCGAACAGCTTGCGGACCGTGGCATTGGTTGCGCTGATGAGCACCATCACCAGCACCACCCACGCCAGCACGCGGCTGACGCGTTCGTTGAGCGCGTCGATGACGCGCGACAGTCCCAGCAGGGCATTCAAGGACGTACCTCCGGAAGGACGGACTTCGCCGCCTTGGAATCGGTCGACCGTCCGCAGCGTGTTCGTGTCGCCGCGGGGCGGGGGAATTATAGGGGAATTGCGCAGCCCACGCGCTGCCGGTGGTGCCGGGAATCCCGGGGTTTTCGCAATGCTAGAATCAGCATCCGACTCGCCACGGTTATCCGCATGTTTGCGCGCAATATCACCCTCGAAAAAGCCGACCCTGAAGTGTGGCAGGCGATTGCCGGCGAAAATGCCCGGCAGGAAGACCACATCGAGTTGATCGCGTCCGAGAATTACGCCAGTCCGGCGGTACTTGCCGCCCAGGGCTCGCAGCTGACCAACAAATACGCCGAGGGCTATCCGGGCAAGCGCTACTACGGCGGCTGCGAATTCGTCGACATTGTCGAAACATTGGCGATCGAGCGGGCGAAGAAGTTGTTTCACGCAGGCTTTGCCAACGTCCAGCCCCATTCCGGCGCGCAGGCGAACCAGGCGGTGTTCTTCGCCGTGCTGAAGCCGGGCGACACGGTACTTGGCATGAGCCTGCCGCACGGCGGCCACCTGACCCATGGCTCCCCGGTGAATCAGTCGGGCAAGTGGTTCAACGTGGTGGCGTACGGCCTTGACCCCGACACCGAGCTGATCGACTACGACGCCGCGCAGCGCCTGGCTCGCGAGCACAAGCCGAAGCTGGTCATTGCCGGCGCATCCGCCTATTCGCGCGTCATCGACTGGCGGCGGTTCAAGGAGATTGCCGACGAAGTCGGTGCACCGTTGATGGTCGACATGGCGCACTACGCAGGACTGGTGGCCGCTGGCGTCTATCCGAGCCCGGTGGGCATTGCCGACTTCGTCACGACCACCACGCACAAGACGCTGCGCGGCCCACGCGGCGGCCTGATCCTTGCTGATGCCATGCATGCGAAGGCAATCAATTCCGCCGTGTTCCCGGGACTGCAGGGCGGTCCGCTGATGCACGTGATCGCCGCCAAGGCAGTCGCGCTCGGCGAGGCGATGAAGCACGATTTCAGGGTCTACCAGGAGCGGGTGCTGGAAAA
>JBDTJK010000146.1:0-2765 GCA_039935875.1 Casimicrobiaceae bacterium | reverse complement strand
CATCCATTTGTGTCTGGATCAAATCGCCTATCCGTCAGGAGTCAACCACCGTGGCGCCGATCAAAGCGTCGGTCAACGCGCGCGCCGCGCCGATCCAGTCGATTCTCGATGCGATCGCCGCGGTTGTCGAGCCGGTTTTCGATGCGATCGCCGCGCGCGTCAAGGCGATTGTCGATGCGTTCGCCGCGATGCTGAAGCGCAATCGCGCGCTGCTCGTGACCCAGCGCCTGCTGATGATCGGCGCGCTGATCGAGGTGGTTTTCGATACGATCGCCGCGATTGTCCAAACGGTTGTCGATGCGCGTTCCGCGCGCGTCGAGCCGACTATCGATGCGATCGCCGCGTGTGTCCAGTCGATGTTCGACGCGATCGCCGCGATCCTGGCCGGTTGCAGATTGTGCGCTGGCCTGTGCTGTGAGGCCGCCACAGGTCAACAGTAATGCTGTGATCAGAAGACGATTCATGAGATTTCTCCAGGCAGGGTAGGGGGTTGCCGCTAAACGAAGGATTGATCTGGATCGATCGGGTGGAATAATCAGTTCCTGACTCCATTCAACGCCCGGGTGTTGGCGTGGTTGACACGGACAAGCGCTGTCGCAGTTATGATGGCTCGACGCAATGGGGATTAGGGGAACGCAATGGGCGACGGCTTCCTGGCGCTGTATATCTTCATGCTGGCCGCGATTGCCGGCCACGTGATCATTTCGCGGGTGCCGGTAATCCTGCATACGCCGCTGATGTCGGGCTCGAACTTCGTGCACGGCATTGTTCTGGTCGGCGCGATGGTTGCGCTTGGGCATGCCGATACGCTGCCAGAAAAAATCATCGGCTTTATCGCCGTGTTGCTTGGCGCAGGCAATGCCGCCGGCGGTTATGTGGTGACCGAACGCATGCTGGAGATGTTCAAGCGCTCCAAGCGTCCGGAGGTCAAATGATCGCCGAGTGGTTGCCGCTGTTGGTCAAGTTCAGCTATCTGCTAGCCGCGCTGCTGTTCATCCTCGGGCTGCAGCGGATGGCCTCGCCGGTGACCGCACGCAGCGGCATCCAGTGGGCCGGCGTCGGCATGCTGATCGCGGTGCTGGAGACGTTCCTACTACCCGGCTTGCACAACCTGCCGCTAATCCTGATCGCCGCAATCACCGGCACCTTGTTGGCGTGGGTGTCGGGCAAGAAGGTCGCGATGACCGATATGCCGCAGATGGTGGCGTTGTACAACGGGATGGGTGGTGGTTCGGCGGCCGGCATCGGCGCGATCGAGCTGTTTTCGATGTTGACCCCAAATCCGCCTTTTCAAGAGTACGTTTCCCTTACTGCATTGAACACGCCGAAGCTCGTCCTTGCGGTTATTGGAGGATTAATTGGCGCAATCTCGTTCTCAGGCTCCATGATCGCGTTTGCCAAATTGCAAGGGTGGATGGATCGACGTTTTGTGTTTCCGGGGCAAAAGGCATTCAACGCGCTCGTTTTGGTGCTGGCGCTGCTGCTCGGTGCATGGATTTCGGTTCTCTGGTTTTACTTTGGTGGGCACCTTCCGTCGCACTGGCTGATCGTCGGCTTCTTCGTCGCCGCGCTCGCGGTTGGCCTGTTGATGACGCTGCCGATCGGTGGCGCTGATATGCCGGTGGTGATCTCGCTGTACAACGCGCTCACCGGGCTCGCGGTCGCGTTTGAAGGCTATGTGCTGGGCAACGAGACATTGATCATCGCCGGTACCGTGGTTGGCGCTGCAGGCACGTTGCTGACGCAGCTGATGGCCAAGGCGATGAATCGTTCGCTGGCGAATGTGTTGTTCGGCAATTTCGGCGCTGCAGTCGGCGGCGAAGCGAAGGAAATCAGCGGTTCGCAAAAACCGATCGACGCCAGCGACGTAGCCGCGATGATGGCGTTCGCCGAGCGCGTGGTGATCGTGCCCGGCTACGGCATGGCCGTGGCGCAGGCGCAGCACAAGGTGTGGGAGCTGACCCAGCAATTGATGAAGGGCGGGGTCAAGGTGAAATTTGCGATCCACCCGGTGGCGGGTCGTATGCCGGGTCACATGAATGTGCTGCTGGCAGAAGCCGGCGTGCCGTACGACCTGATCGCGGATATGGACGACATCAATCCGGAATTTCCGAACACCGATGTCTCGTTGGTGATCGGCGCCAACGACGTGGTCAATCCGGCGGCCAAGAATGATCCGGCGTCGCCCATTTACGGCATGCCGATCCTGGATGTGGCTGCATCGAAAAATACGATCGTGATCAAACGCGGCAAGGGCACCGGTTTCGCCGGGGTCGAGAATGCGCTGTTTTACGCCGACAACACGCGGATGTTGTATGGCGATGGGGCCGAGATGGTCGGCAAGCTTGTGTCCGAACTCAAGGCGCTGGACGGCGGGCACTGAGTCAGCGGCGTTCAACGCGCGAGCCACGCCGCCAGCGGCAACGCGAGCGCGGTAAGCGTCCAGTCGAGCGGGGTTGAACCCAGCCGGGTTAGCATCCAAGACAGATCCGGACCCGCGTTGATGGCCGCATTCCACGGCAGCTGCCCCATCATCGCGCCGATTGGCAACACCGCGATCACCCACAGACCGACGCCGACACCGAGCGCACAGCCGGCCAGTGCAAAGACTGGGCGTGAGGCGCGTCGCGGGTAGCCGCCGAACTTAAGGGCCAACGCGGCGCCGATCGCCATCAGCAGCGCCATCGCACCCAACCGTTGTCCGCTGATCCACGCGAGGGGCGAGTTCCACGCGAAGTCGATCTCGCCTGCAAAGTGCCCCTCCA
>JBDTJK010000145.1:0-12634 GCA_039935875.1 Casimicrobiaceae bacterium | reverse complement strand
CGTCGCGCGTCTCGCCATGGCAAATGACCTTGGCGATCATCGGATCGTAATAGATCGTGACATCGTCGCCGGCGCGAAATCCGGTATCGACGCGCACATCCGGCGACTGGCCGGGGAACTGCAGTATCGGCAGTGGTCCGGGCGCCGGCAGGAAATTCTTGCGTGGATTTTCGGCGTAGAGGCGGCACTCGATCGCATGGCCGCGGCGCGTGATGGCATCCTGCCCGGGCACCAGCAGCGTACCGCTCGCCTGCTCGATCTGCATCGCGACCAGGTCGCGCCCTGTCACCATTTCGGTCACGGGGTGCTCGACCTGGATGCGAGTATTCATTTCCAGGAAGAAGTACGCGAACGTGTCGGCATCGACGACGAATTCGATCGTGCCCGCGCCCGCGTAGCGGCGGCTCGCACACAAACGCGCGGCGGCAGCGGCCATCGCGTCGCCGACGCCCGGCGGCAATCCCGGCGCGGGGCTCTCCTCGACGACCTTCTGGAACCGCCGCTGCAGCGAACAATCGCGCTCGTACATGTGAATGGCACGGCCATCGCCGAAGCCGAATACCTGGATCTCGATGTGCCGCGCGCGCTCGATGAAACGTTCAAGGTAAATGGCGCCGTCGCCAAACGCCTTGTTCGCCATCGATTGCGCTGCAGTGACTGCCTCGACGAGTTGTGCGGCACTGTCGACCCGGCGCATGCCAATGCCCCCGCCGCCCGCTGCAGCCTTCACCAGCAATGGATAGCCGACCTTCTCCGCCGCTGATTGCAGGCCCGTGTGATCATCGAGGCCGAAACGCCGGCTGCCTGGAAGAACCGGAACGCCGGCTTGCTCGGCCAACTGGCGCGCGCGCTCCTTGTCGCCCATGTCGCGCATCGAGTCCGCAGCGGGCCCGATGAATACCAGGCCTGCTGCGTTGACGGCTTCGGCGAATTGCGCATTCTCCGACAGGAATCCGTAGCCCGGATGCACAGCATCCGCGCCGCTTTGCGCGGCGGCGGACATCAGGGCATCGATCTTCAGATAGCTTTCGCGAGCCGGCGCGGGGCCCAGGTGAACCGCCTGGTCCGCGAGCGCG
The DNA here is from genome assembly GCA_039935875.1 of Casimicrobiaceae bacterium. Lineage (GTDB taxonomy): Bacteria > Pseudomonadota > Gammaproteobacteria > Burkholderiales > Casimicrobiaceae > VBCG01. The sequence continues at coordinate 11,558 of JBDTJK010000145.1, read as the reverse complement.
ACATGCAGCGCGTTCTCATCCGCGTCCGAAAACACGGCCACCGTTTCCAGGCCGAGCAACTTGCAGCTGCGAAACACGCGGCAGGCGATTTCTCCGCGATTGGCAACCAGGATCCGCTTCATCGGGGGAACGCGCTAGACCCGCACGCGTGCCACGACCGCACCGTCAGTCACGATCTGGCCTTCGGTCACCAGGATCGCATCGATGACACCCGATTCCGGTGAAGACACGGGAATCTCCATCTTCATCGATTCCATGATCAGCACCGCCTCGTCCTCGGCAACCGGGTCTCCGCCAGCCTTGAGGATCTTCCAGATGCTGCCTGTGATGTCAGCCTTCAGTTCGATTAGCGCCACGGCGATGCTCCCGTCTCAATCAGGTTTTCAGTACGATCTTGCCAAAATGGCCCGCACTCTCCATCAGTCGATGCGCGTCCGCGGCTTCCTCCAGCGCCAGCGTGCGGCCGACGACGGCACGCAATCTGCGCTGGGCGAACAATGGCCACACCCGTTCCACGAGCTGGCTCGCCACTTCGCTCTTGTACGCGTCGCTCCTGCTGCGCAGCGTCGATCCTGTGTAGTGCAGCCGTTTGAGCATCAGTGGCATCACGTCGAGTTCCACCTTCGCGCCGAGCGCGAATGCAAGCTGGATCATCCTCCCGTCGTGACGCGCGGTCTTGATGTTCTTCTGGATATTCGATCCGCCCACGATATCGACGATGACGTCTGCGCCGCCGAATTCCTTGCGCACCACATCAACGAAATCCTCCGCAATGTAATCGACCACGCGATCGGCGCCGAGGGACGTGCAGAATGCCAGGCGCTGCTGCGGATTGTCGGTGGCGACGACCTTGGCGCCAAACGCCTTGCCGAGCTGGATCGCTGCGCTGCCCAGTCCGCCGGCACCACCGTGGACGAGCAGTGTTTCGCCAGCGGCCAGCCGTGCGCCCATGAAAACGTTGCTCCATATCGTGAAGTAGGCCTCGGGCAGCGAAGCCGCGTCGGCAAGCGCCATCTGTGCCGGCACCGGCAGGCAGTGGTCTTCGAGCACCGCGCAGTATTCCGCGTATCCGCCACCGTTGGTCAACGCGCACACGAGATCGCCTTGCTTGAGGCGCTTTGCGTCGGGTCCGAGCGCGACGACTTCTCCCGCAATCTCCAGTCCGAGCAGGTCGGACGCGCCGGGCGGCGGCGGATAAAGACCCCGGCGCTGCATCAGGTCGGGGCCATTGACGCCCGCGTATGCGACCTTGACGACGACTTCGCCAGCGTTCGCCACGGGAACATCCCGTTGTGCGGGCACCAGCACTTCGGGACCACCGGCCCCCGCCATTTCGATCACGCGCATCATCGCGGTTTCTGACGTCATGACTCCATCTCCACGTTTTCGGACAAATGATTGCCGGCGCTCGCTGCCCACTGGCGCTCGATCCAGGCAACGGCGCTCAATGCCTGCGCCGCCTCGATCAGTTCGTCGTACACCGGAATGCCGACGCGCAGAGCCGCTTCGCGATAGTGTCGGCGCCTGTCGTCGAGCTCGGGCGAGCCGTCGACGCGCAACACGATGCAGAAGTGCGCACGCCCCGGATAGTCGCTTTGCACGCGCACCGCTGCCTTGATCAGATTGTCGATGGGGTCGCCGCCAGCGCGGCCGACAAAGGCGGCAAGGTTGATGTGCATGACAACCGCGTCCGGATTGCCCGACCTGTAAATGATGTCGAAAATGCGGTCTGCGATGCGGCCTTCGTCACCCTGCAGCGTCGCCACCGGCGCGTCGATGGGATTGACGATGCTCGTTCCATTCGGCAGGTTCAGCGCCGTGAGTTGTGCCAGCGTGGCATCGTCGAATGGCGTGACATCAAGCCCGTGGTCGGCGAACGCGTCGGTCGCCAGCACGCTCGTGCCGCCGCCATTGCCGAACAGCACGACACGTCGCGTCGGCCGCTGCGGTCGCGGCACGAGAAACTGGAACGCCAGCAGCGCGTTGACGAACTGATCGACGGTGTCGACCAGCACCGTGCCTGTCTGTTGCGCCAGCGCCTGCCAGGGTCGATCGCTCCCCGCCAATGCGCCGGTATGCGAAGCAGCGGCGACGCGACCCTGCAACGAGCGTCCGCCGCGCAGGATGACGACAGGCTTGATGCAATCCGCATCGCGCAACCGGTTGAAGAAACGCCGGCCATCCTTGACGTCCTCGAGGTAGAAGCCGATGACACTGGTTTGCGTGTCGGCCAGGTAGAACTCGAGCAGATCGGTCGGACCGACGTCGGCGCTGTTGCCGATCGTCACCAATCCGCTGAATCGGATGCCACGCCATTGACCGCGCTTGATGATGTCGGTGCCGAGTCCACCGCTTTGCGTCACCACGCCCACAGATCCCAGTTCGCGCGGCGCTGAAGCGGGAAACGTGACCCCGCCCCGTGGCGAATAAATGCCGAGGCAGTTGGGACCGAGCAATCGGCATCCACCCTGGCGTGCGCTCTCGACCAGCTCTGCCTGCAGCTCGACACCGCCCGCGACCTCGCCAAAGCCGCTCGAGATCACCTGCACGAAACGCGCTCGGCCGTTCGCCTCGCGCAACACCTGCGGAATCGCGCGCGCGCCAATCGCCACGTAGGCGTAGTCGATCGGCTCGGGCGCTGTCGCCAGGCTGCGATAACACTTCAGTCCTTCGATCTCGTCCGCCTTCGGATGGATCGGGTAGATCCGGCCCGCGTAACCGAAGTCGCGCAGCCGGCGGATGAACGTATTCGCCATCGTCGCCGTCGAACTCGAGGCCCCGAGAACGGCGATCGTGGCTGGCGCGAACAGCGGGGCGAACACCGTCGCCGCCGACGGTTGCCGATCCGCGGCCGCTACGTTCACTTGCGATGCTTGATCGGCGAGCACAAACCGCGCGTCCACCGCGATTGCGCCGTCGTCGTTGACGATCACCGGGTTGAGGTCGAGCTCCGCAATCTCGCCGTCGAGCGTCATCAGCACGCCATCCGCGCCGCCGATCTTCACGATCAGCTCGACCAGCGCATTGCGATCGACCGGCTTCTGTCCGCGCGCTCCGTCGAGGACCTTGGCGCCCTTGAGCTGCGCGAGCATCGACTCGGCGTCGCGGCGGTCGACCGGACAAAGACGGAAGGACACATCCTGCAGGAGCTCGACGAAGATGCCGCCGAGTCCCACCATGATCATCGGTCCGAACTGCGGATCGCGAAACGAGCCGATGACGAGCTCCCGTCCCGGCCTCGTCATCTCCTCGATCAGGTAGCCGTCCACGCGCGCGTCCTGCAGCCGCACGCGTCCGGCAATCGTGGTGACGGCCGCGCGCACGGCATCGCGATCCTGCGCCCCGAGGATTACTGCGCCGGCGTCGCTCTTGTGCAGGATATCCTGCGACAGCACCTTGATGGCATAGGGGGAGTTGAGGCCGTCGAGCGCACGATCGACATCCTCCACGCCGCGCGCCACCGCGAAGCGGGGTACGCACACACCGAACGCGCCGAGCAGCGTCTTGCCATCGGCTTCGTTGAGGCTTCCGCGACCGACCTGCCGCGCCCTGCGAATCAGCTCCAGCGGTTGCATGCTGCGTCCTTCAGTAGCTCGTGGGCCAGTTCTGCAGCAGGTGCTTGCCGATGCCCCCGCCGCGACGCGAGCGATAGACGTCGAACATGCGTATCAGGTAGTCGCGCGTCTCCTGTGGCTTGATGATGTTCTGCAGCGAAAAAACCGTGGCCATGTCCCACACTTCGTCGTTCTTGCGGATGTGCGCCAGCGCCTCGTCGAATCCCTCGTCGCCCGGCGACAGTCCATGCACGATCTTGGTGGCGAACGTAGGGTCCATGAAGCTGACCTCGGCGGTCGGCCACGCGACCAGCTCGTCGTTGTGCCGGCCGCCACCCATCGCGACGTATGCGCGCCCGTAGGCCTTGCGCACGATCACCGTGATCGATGGCACGGTCACGAATGAAGTGGCATTCATCATGTTCATTATCAAGCCAGGCGCCCCCTTGCGTTCGGCATCCTTGCCGACGACGAAGCCCGGAGTATCCAGCAGGCGCAGCAGCGGAATGTTGAAGCTGTCGCAAAGAACCTGGAAATCGACAATCTTGCGGCAGGCTTCGGCTGACAGCGCACCGGCGCCGACCATCGGATTGTTGGCGATCACGCCGACCGAATGTCCATCGAGGCGCGCGAGCGCAGTGATTGCCGCCCGCCCGAACCGCGGCTTCAGCTCGAACACGCTGTCGCGATCGGCGATCTGGGCGACGACCTTGCGCATGTCGTAGGTCTGCGTGCGTCGCTCCGGCAACATGTCCAGAATCGCCTGCTGGTCCTGCGCCGCGTCGGCGGCGACGGGCCGCACCGGCGGCAATTCCATGTTGTGCGCGGGCATGTAGCTCAGGAAGCGGCGGATTTCGTGCATCGCCTCGACGTCAGTGTCGGTGAAGCGATCGATCAGTCCGGTCTGTTCCGCGTGGATGCGCCAGCCACCGAGGTCTTCTGGATCGACGGTCTCGCCGATCGCCATCGAGACCAGCCGCGGGCTCGAAACGGCCATGATCGAACCCTTGCGCATCACCGCGAAATCGGAACAACAGCACAGCCATGCAGACGATCCGAACGCCGTGTCGAGCGCGGCGGCCACCCACGGCGTCTCGCGCGAACGTCGAAACTGCGTAGGATCGTTGCCCAGCATCAAGCCCATGCCGCGCGACCCCATCGCATCCGGCAGACGCGCGCCCGTGGATTCGCCAACGTGAATGAAGGGGAATCCCTTTTCCCCGGACACGCGCCGCACGTGCCCCATCTTCTTTGAGTTGGTGGCGCTGGTCGACGCGCCGGAGACCGTGAAGTCGTTGACGACTACTGCCACATCGCGACCTTCGATCTTCGCGAAGCCGACGATCTTTCCGTCGCGTGGCGTCTTGTGCTCGTCCTCCTTGAAAATCCCGGATGCGCCGAGCAGGCCCACTTCGATGAACGACCCCGGATCGACCAGCACGTCCAGGCGTTCGAGGGCATTGAGCTGGTTGCGATTGCGGCGCTTCGCGAGTTTCTCGGGACCTCCCATCCGCCGCGCCAGCTCGCGCCGGCGTTCCAGTTCGGCGAGCAGTGCTTCGTGCGCCATCGAGTTACCTTTATCGTGTTGGCAAAGAAATTGCCGAGTCTCAAAGCGGCGATGAACGTTAGGCTACGGCACCTGATGCTGTCAATGAGCCTAGATTGGTCTTATCTGATACACTTTTTACATCAATGGCCAAGACCCACGAATCGTTGCTCAACCCGCGCCAGCTCGAGGCGATCGTCGCAGTCGCCCGCGCCGGATCGGTGCACGCGGCCGCGCGCCAGCTCCGCATCCCGCAGCCCGCGCTTTCCCGGCTGGTGGCCACCGCGGAGAAGATGCTGGGGACTTCGCTGTTCGATCGCTCGCGCGCCGGAACGCAACCCACGCAGGACGGCGAGCGCGTCGTCAAGCAGGCGGAATTCGCGCTGCACGCACTGGAACGCGTGGCTGAAGCGGCCCGTGAACCGCTTCCGGTGGTGCGCCTGGGCTGCATCCCTCGGGTGATGCACGTGCTCATTCCGCATCTTCTGGCGCAGCTTGCCGGTGGCACCGCGGGATTTCGCCTGCACGTCTCGGTCGGCACGTCGAATGAACTCGCGATCGATCTCGAAGCGTCCAAGGTCGACTTCGTCATCGCTCGCCGCGCGGGCGCGGAAATTCCCGAGGTCGGCCGGATCGATGCCGAGAAACTGTACAACGAGCGCACGGTGATAGTCTGCGGTCGCAGCAACAAGCTGTTTTCGGACGCCGTGTGCGAACTCGCCGACCTCGTGCAGTTGCCATGGGTGCTTCCCAAGCGCGGCTTCCATTCACGCCACATGCTGGATGGACTGCTTTCGTCGCGCGGGCTTCCGCCTATCGTTCCAGTCATCGAGACCAATTCGTTCGAGTCGAGCCTGTCGGTTGTCGCGGCGACCAAGTTCCTCGCCATGGCGCCGGAATTCGCCGCCAGGCGTTTCGAACGCCTGCACCTCGTACGGATCCTGCAGATGAGACCGGCGTTCGTCGCGAGTCCGGTCATGCTGCAGTACAACCACAGGCAACGCGCGCATCCCGCGTTCGAGCCGTTTCGAATCGCCGCGCTGGCCGCCGCCCGCAAGATCCATACTTCCTGACGTAAAGTGGCCTCCGGCGCGCTCGCGTCGATTGACAGCGCCGCGAGCGGACAAGGACACGTCACGGCCAATGAACGCTTTGTCCGCCATCGACGATGAGGAAAGCGCCGGTGACAAAGCTTGCCGCGTCGGACGTGAGATAGACGACACTGCCCGCAATTTCATCCGCGCGACCCATGCGCCCGAGTGGGACCTTGCGGTCGGTGACTGGCATGTCGCCCGCCGCGACGGCGCCTTCGGTAAACGGGGTCAGCGTCGGGCCGGGTCCGATCGCATTCACGCGTATCCGATACGACGCCCAGTCGACGGCCATCACGCGCGTCATTTGCACCACCGCGGCCTTGCTTGCGCAATAGGCGACCCTGAAGGGCGATGTCACCTCTGCCATCTGCGATGACACATTGACGATCGCGCCGCCACCGCAATCGCGCATGACCTCGGCAGCCGCCTGGCAGAAAAGGAAGACAGCGGTGCAATTCACGCTGAACACGGCTTCCCAGTCCTGCTGCGTGTGATCAAGCACGCGCTTGTGCACCCGCACGCCTGCGTTGTTGACCAGGATGTCCAGCCGTCCGTAGCGACGCCGAACCTGGTCGATCGTACTGCGAATGGCGCCGGCATCGGTGACATCCATGACTATCGGCAGACCGGGTTTGCCGATGGCCTCCAATTCGCGTCCCACGGCCTGCGCCCCTTCCTCGGCGAGATCGACCACCACGACCGTGGCGCCGGCGTTCGCGAGCGCCAGCGCGATCGCGCGTCCGATTCCCTGGCCGGCGCCGGTCACCAGCGCCACCTTTCCGTCCACGCGAAACGTCGGGAAATTCATTCTTCGCGCAGATGGCGCGAGCGCATTCAATGCGCGAGAAACAGCGTCGGCACGATGGTGGTCACCGTCGGCACCGCGCACAGGATGACGATGCCGACGAACAGTGCGATCGCGTAGGGGATCATCGGCCGCGTCACCTTCGCGACCGGGACGCCTCCGACTCCGCAGCCGATCAGCAGGCCGACTCCGGTCGGCGGCAGGAACATGCCGAGGCCGCCTGACGCAACGAGCAGTGTCAGGAAATGCACCTTGTCGACGCCGAGATCCTGGGCGATCGGAAGGAAGATCGGTATCAGCAACAAACCCGCCGGAAGAACTTCGATCACGGCAGCCAGCACCATCGCGAGGAACGACGTGATGACGAGAAATATCGTGGGATCGCGGGATATGCCGAGTATCAACGCGGCGAGTCTTGGCGTTATATCCTCGATCGCCATCAGGTACGTGTACACCAGCGATAGCCCGAGCAATAGCAGGATCACGCCTGACAGCACGCTGGAGTCGACTGCCGTCTGCCACAGCTTGGCCAGCGTCAGTTCCTTGTAGACGAAGAAGCCGACGATCAGTGCGTAGACGACGGCGAACGAAGCGACTTCGGTCGCAGTCGCGACCCCGAACAGAAGTCCACCGAAGATGATGACCGGCATGCCCAGCGCGATCAACGAGTCGATGAACGACCGCCACAGCTGGCGTATCGAGAACCGGCCCTCCGTCGGGAAATTCAGCCGGCGCGCGGTCACATAGACAATTGCGGCCGTGATCAGCGCCAGCACCACGGCCGGGAGTATCCCGGCGAGGAACAATGCAGCGACCGACGTGTTGGTCATGCCGCCGAACACCACCATGGTGATGCATGGAGGAATCAGAATGCCCATCGCGGACGCTGCCGAAATGATGGCGACCGACTGCTCGCGCGGATATCCGGCCCTCTTCATTGAGGGCAGCAACATCGCCGCCATCGCCGAGACGTCGGCGGTGGTCGATCCGGAAATGCCCGAGAACAGCATTTCGGCGACGATCACGACCATCCCCAATCCACCGCGGACGAATCCGACCAGCGCCTTGGCGAGATTCACCAGTTTCGCCGCGATGCCGCCCGTTTCCATCAGCGACCCGGCAAGCACGAACAGCGGAATCGCCAGCAGCGTAAACGAATCGGTGCTCATCACGATCCGGTGAGGCACCATCACCATCGGCACCGAGCCGACGAACGCGATCACCGCAATCGCCGCGGCCCCCATTGCGAACGCGATCGGAACATCCAACGCGATGAATACGAAAAGCAGCATGACCAGCAGCGCGATTACCATGGGCAGCTAGTCGATCGAGGGGTGCTCGGCGGGCGCGTCCACGCGATGGCCGTGCGCGAACAGGTGCCGGGCCTGCGGGAAAAGGTACGCGAGCATCAGCGCACCGGACACCGGGACGGCGAGGTAAAGCCAGCCGGTTGGCAAGCCGGTGACGGGCATCGATTGCTGGCCAAAGCTCGTCACCGTTTCGATCGCGCCCGTATAGACGAACAGCGACGCCATCACCGCGATCAGCAGCATCGCGAAGACCGACGTCGCGAATCGCCACTTGGGCGACATGCGCGAACTCAACACCGATACCGACGCGTGCAGGCGACGCTTGACGCCGATCGCGGCTCCGATGAACGCGAGCCACACAAACAGCACGCGCGCGACCTCGTCTGACCAGCCCAGCGGGTCGCCAAACGCATAACGCCAGATCACGCCGGCGAACAGCACCCCCGTGATCGCCAGCATCGTCACGCCGGCGATCAGCTCCGGAATGTATGCAATGGCCTTGAGCAGGTTTCGCATGATGCAGCCGCGCTTCGATGTCTGGCGAATCTGCGCAATCAGAGCGAGCCCGATGCCTTTTGCAACTCCTGCAGCTTTGTCGTCGTCACACGATCGGGGAAGGCGCCCCACACCGAACGCGCTAGCGACTTCCATTCGGACATTTCCGCGGCGGTGGGCTTGTAGATCTTGACGCCGAACTTCTGCCGGAAGATGTTCTGCATCTCCGCCACTTCGTCGCCGTCGACCTTGATGCCCCAGATCTCGGTGTCGCGTCCCGCCTGCGTCAGTATCGCCTGCAGCTCCTTCGGCAACGAATTGAATTTATCCAGTTGCATGACCGCAATCTGCACACCGACCGCATAGTTGACGTCTGCCGCGTACTTGATCAGCTCCACCTGCTTGGAACCAACCGCATCGTTCCAGTTGGGTGCATAGCCATCGACAACCTTCGACTGCAACGCGGAGTACACCTCGGCGAAGTCGATGGGTGCCGGACTCGCGCCCCAGGCCTTCCAGATGGCCTGATCGACCGGGGACGCCACGCTGCGCATCTTCATCCCCTTGAGATCTCCGGGGACCTTGATGGGCTTGCTGACGGTAAGCACCGGTCGCCCGCCACCGTTGTCGTTCATCATCAGCACCTTGAGTCCAGGCTTGCGCTCGAGTTCGCGCCTGATTTCGGCACCTGGCGCGCCATCGACCAGCTTGCGCAGTCCCGCCTGATCATCGACCACGTAAGGCATGTCCATCCACAGCATCGCGTTGGTAAAGGGCGCGAACTGGGCGTTGGCGGAAGTCCCGATGTCGATGCTCTTGTTGAGCACGGCCTCGATGGCCGTACGCTCGCCGTACAACGTGCCATCGTAGAAGACCTTCACTTTGACCTTGCCACCGGTCCTCTGCTCGACCAGCTCGGCGAAATGATTCCACTGCTTGCCGCGCGAGATCTGCCGATTCGTGCCGCTCGCCATCGTCAGCGTCATCGAGGGGCCGTCGTAGGCCGGCGTTGCGGCCGACACCGCTTGCGCGTCGACGAATCCGAATGTCCCCACCGCGACCGCGATGGCCGTTGCAAAAGCGCGCCGCGTAAACCTGGATGCTGCAGGCATGATTTCCTCCTCGTCGAACTGCAGTTCGCTTGGCCCACGCCGCCGGCTTTTATGCTTGCTCCCGCTGGCGTGACAATTGATTCGTACATCGCGAGACGCGCCCGACCCTCCTGGTTCGCACGCCTTTGGCACTCGCCTGCGATGAGTGCCCGGCTTTCGGCGGCGCCACGATCACGTAGTGATCAGGAGGATATGTGCTGTTCGCGCCGCCACGTTAGCAGCACCTCGTTGCCAATGTAAGTGAGCGGTTTGCGCAATCACATGATGCGTGAATCGCATCATCCCGCGCGCCGTGGATTCAACCCGCGATGAAGCCGCGGTGGTGGTCGATCCACTCGACGAAATCGCGGTAGGCGGAGGCGGGATCGAACCGCGGCCTGAACCCGAAATCCTCGGCGATCCGTGCGATGTCCATCGGCGCGCGGTCGCGATCCAGCACGAACGTCACATTAGGACGCTCGCCGACCGCCGCGGTTCGCCATTCAAACGGAGGGAAGCGATTCCTGAGCATGTCGCACCAAAGTGGAAACGAGCCTGCCCCCGGCCGGTTCCGAGCACATGCAACCTGAATGCGGCTAGATCGCCGCTGCCACGGCATCGCCCATCTGCGCAGTCGTGGCGCTGCCGCCGATGTCCGGCGTGAGGTGGCGCGCGTCGGCGATCACTTTTTCCATCGCGTTCTCGATCAGTTTCGCTGCGGCCGCAGCGCGCGCGTCGCTCGATTCCGCGGCCAGCCAGTCGAACAGCATCTTGCCAGACATGATCATCGCGTACGGATTCGCGATGCCGCGGCCCGCGATGTCGGGTGCCGAGCCATGCGTCGCCTGCGCCATCGCGTGACGCAGGCCGGCGTTCAGCCCAGGCGCGAGTCCAAGCCCGCCGACCAGGCCCGCGGCCTCGTCGGTGAGAATGTCGCCGTACAGATTGGTCGTCACCAGCACGTCGTATTGCTGCGGGTTCATCACCAGCCGCAACGCGCAGGTATCGACGATCACTTCCTCGAACTCGATATCGGGATAGCGCGCGGCGACCTTGCGGCACTCTTCGGCGAACAACCCGTCACCCATTCGATACACGGTGTTCTTGTGCACCGCCGCCACTTTGCGGCGGGGCCGCAACGATGCCGCCTTGAAGGCAGCTTCGGCGATCAGCCGGCTCTTGTAACGGGTGGTGATGCAGATGCCGATCGCCATGTCTTCAGTCGGCTGGAATTCGCCGTATCCAGCGAACATGTTGCCATCGACCTTGAAACCCTCCGTCGTCTCTCGCAGGAACAGCATGTCTACGTCCTTGTGCACGGACGCAATCCCCGGGTATGACTTGAACGGCTTGTAATTGGCGAAAAACTGGAAGTGCTTGCGCAGCACCGGATGCGCGTTGACCCAAGTCGCGTCGCGCGGGTATTCGCGATGGCCGATCGGTCCCAGCACCCAGCCGTGCAGGGACTCCAGTTTCTCCAACGTGCCTGGCGGAATCGTATGGCCGGTTTCGTCATGCGCACGGCGCGCGATGAGAATCGGGATCCATTCGATCTCGACACCTGCCTTGGCAGCCGCGGCTTTCATCACTTTCACGCATTCCGGAACGACTTCGAGCCCGATGTCGTCACCGTCGAGAATGCCGATCTTGTACATGGCAGGTT